>NZ_ATHI01000001.1 GCF_000422245.1 Alkalidesulfovibrio alkalitolerans DSM 16529 | reverse complement strand
GCCGGGGCCGACGTGTATTTCTGATACACGTCGGCCCCGGCGCTTTCGGCAACGCCGCAGATGGCTCTTTTTCAGCGTCTGCCGTCTGCTATAATTTTGCCAGAATGTCCTTGGCCCGCGCGTTGTCCGGGTCGATCTCCAGCACGCGCTGCAGCCGCTCCCGCGCCTTGTGCGCGCGACCCGCAAGAAAGTAGATGTGTCCGATGTTGCAGGAGATCGCCGCGCTGCTCCCGCCCATCTTGGGGTTGATGCGCAACGCCTTGTCCAACCACGAGGCCGCCTTCTCGGGATTCTTGCCGTCCATGTAGGCCATGGCCACGTTGTAGTGCAGGTTCTCGTCCTCGGGCGCGATCTTCAAGGCCTTCTTATATTCCTTGATGGCATCTTCCCACTTGCCCTGCTGGCGCAGCGCGATGCCAAGGCTGTTGAAGGTGCCAAGATCCGAGGCGTCGAGCACGCCGTGCCGCGCTTCCAGACTCTGGCGCAGATAGACCTCGGCCAACTCGGGCGCGTTCTTCAGGCACATCTCGGCGATGCCCTTGTAGATGTTGGAGACCTTGGTCATGGACTGGCGCGTGGCCAGCTTTCCGGCGGTGTCGAAATAGATCTTGGCCCGGGCCGCCTTGCCCATGCTGATATGGATTCCGCCGATCTCCACCTTGCGGTCGATATTCAACGGCGAGAGCTTGTCCAGTTGTTCTAGGTACTTGAGCGAGGCGGCCTTGTCGCCCTGTTCGGCGTGGAACTGGGCCAGCTTCTTAATCGGCTCCAGATACATGGGGCCGCCGCGAGCGGCCTCCTCGTAGGCGGAAAGGGCCTCGGCCCCCCGGCCCAGGCCCTTCAGGGCGTCGCCGCGCAGCATGAGCCCGGCCGGACTCTGCGCCTTGAGTTCCAGCACCTTGTCCGCCAGCGTCAGGGCCTTGTCGTACTGACGGTCGCGCACGAGTTGCTTGCCCTTGTCGATGAGTTCGCCCATGCGCGAGGGCGGCTTGATGGTGAAGGCCACCTTCTCGATCATCCCGTTCACGGAGATGGGCTTGGTGATGAAGTTGGAGACGCCCATCTCATGCAGGAGTACCAAGCCGTCGCGCTCGATCTCCGTGGTCAGGACGATGATAGGGATGTCCGGATAGTCCACGCGCAGATAAGAGATGAACTCCACCGCGAGCACGCCGTCGAGTTCGCGCTCGATGAGCAGGAGCGGCTTTCTGCCATCCTTGTATACTTGGCCGATGTGCCGCTGGGCCGGAGCCTTTTCGGCGAAGCTCTCCAGGGAGTCAGGCGGCAAGGCCAGGATCTTCTGCACCGCGCTGCGGAATATTTTCAGAAACGCGCCGTCCTGGGACACGGCCACGAAATGCCCGCGCTCCTGGAGCACGAAGTTCCTGACGATTTCATCGAAATTCTTGCCGTTGCTCATGATTCGATCCGGACGTATTGTTGGGGGGCCTGAAGCGCCTTCTTTCTATTTCGCGAACCAAAGTTGATTGTCAACTATAACAATGAACATGCTGAACACGGAGCGCCGCCCATGACCGCCAAGAAACCCGAACCCTTCAGCCGCCGCGAACTCCTCTTCGGATTCATGGACCGCATCCGCGGCCGGGATCGCGCCGAGACCGCGCCCACGGGCCTGGACTCGGGCCTGGCCAAGGCGGACGAGGTCTTTGCCCAGGGCAAATGGAGTGAGGCGCTGGAGGCGTATCGCGACTCGCTTTCGACCTCGCCGCTGAACGACGAGGCCCGGGTTCGCGTGGGCATTTGCTTCTATCGCCTGGAGAAACACACCCAGGCCATGACCGAACTGAAGGCCGTCTTACGCAAGCGCCCCCACAACCTGGCCAGCCTTTACCTGGGGCTGACCCATGCCCGACGCGGCGAGCTGGACAAGACCCTGGCCGCCTGGAAGGCCTACTTCGATCCCGGCCGGGTGGCCCTGATGCGCGAGGTGAACCTGCAATGCGCCTGCATCGAGGAGGGGCACGAGGTGGACTCGGGCGAGGTGGCGCGCGCCGTGGAGAACGCCCTGGAGGCGGATCGCAAAAGCGTGGCGGATACGGCCTGAAAAGGGGCCGGAAGGGAGTTTTCGAACCGAAAAGCAGTCGTCACGGAATATCTCAACGGCCGTAACAGATTCGTCACATGACAAAAATACTCCTCAGACTCGCAAATGGCTCATAACCCATGTTTGAGGAGGATTTACATGAAGATCAGGATCGGCCTTCTTGCTTCGCTGTTGACTCTCGCCCTGTGCGGTTCCGCCTGGGCCAACACCATCACCATCAAGGGTTCGACCACGGTGCTGCCGATCATGCAGCTGGCGGTCGAAGGCTTCATGGCCGAGAACCCCGGCGTGCGCATCGACCTCTCCGGCGGTGGTTCGGGCGAGGGCATCAAGGCCATCATCGACAGCACCACGGACCTCGCCATGTCTTCGCGCTCCATCAAGGAGAACGAAATCGACCTCGCCAAGACCCGTGGCGTCACCCCCAAGGAATTCGTCGTCGCCAAGGACGCCGTGGCGGCCATCGTCCACCCGAGCAGCAAGATCGAGAACCTGACCGTCGAGCAGCTGCAGGGCATCTTCTCCGGCAAGATCACCGATTGGAAGGACGTCGGCGGCGACGCCGGCAGGATCGCGGTCATCTCCCGCGACTCCTCCTCGGGCACCTTCGAGACGTGGCAGCACTTCATCCTGCAAAAGGAGAAGGTCTCCCCCACGGCCCTGATGCAGGCCTCTTCCGGCGCGGTGCTCCAGTCCGTGGCCGGCAACCGCTTCGCCATCTCCTACGACGGCCTGGGCTACGTCAACGACAGCGTCCGCGCCCTGAAGGTCAACGGTGTCACGCCTTCCGCAGCCACCGCCCTGGACGGCAGCTACCCCGTCTCCCGCGACCTGTACCTGTACACCAACGGCGAGCCCACCGGCGTGCTGAAGAAGTTCGTCGACTACCTGCTCGGCCCCAAGGGCAAGCTGTTCGTCAAGGAAGCCGGCTTCGTTCCCCTGCCGTAATCATTCGCGAGCAACGCGCGGCTCCCCGGCCAGACGGCCGGGGAGCCGCCATCCGTTCAAGGCATAAGAGAGGCCGCATGCGCAGAGAGACCATCGAAAAGCTGATACACAGCACGTTCTTCACCATCGCGCTGGTGTCGATCCTCATCCTGGCGCTGATCTGCTTCTTCCTCTTCAGGGAAGGATTGCCGCTTTTCGAGACCGCCAGCGTGACGGGCTTCCTGTTCGGCTCGTACTGGTATCCGACCTACGATCCGCCATCCTTCGGCATCCTGCCCCTCATCGTGGCCTCGATCTCCGTGACCTTGCTCTCATCGCTCATCGCCATCCCGCTTGGAGTCATGACCGCCATCTACCTGGCCGAAATCGCCTCTCCGCGGCTGCGCGGCTTCCTGAAGCCCATCATCGAGCTCCTGGCCGCGCTGCCGTCGGTCGTTATCGGCTTCTTCGGCATGGTCGTCGTGGCCCCCTTTCTGCAAGACACGCTCAACGTCTGGGTCGGCTACAACCTCTTCAACGCGGCGCTGATGCTCGCCTTCATGTCCGTCCCGACGATCTGCTCCATTTCCGAGGACGCCATCTACTCAGTTCCCAGGGAACTCAAAGAGGCCTCCCTCGCCCTTGGCGCGACGCACTGGCAGACCATCTACCGGGTCATCGTCCCGGCAAGCATCACCGGAATCTGCACGGCCACGATCCTCGGCATGTCGCGGGCCATCGGCGAAACCATGGTGGTGCTCATGGTCGCGGGCGGCGCGGCCGGATTCCCGACCTCGATCTTCGATCCCGTGCGCCCCATGCCCGCATCCATCGCGGCCGAGATGGGCGAAACCCCCTTCGGCTCCGACCACTACCACGCCCTGTTCGCCATCGGCATCGTCCTCTTCGTGCTGACCCTGGTCTTCAACATCGTGGCCGACTACATCGCCGAAAAGAACAAGCAGATCGGGTCCGCCACCCTGTAAGGAGCCGGAGATGTCCCAGAACTCGCAACTCATGATCGAAGATTCCGCCGAGCAGACGCCCGCGAGGCGCGGTTTCCTGCACAGGACCGGGGGGAAGCGCCATCTGGTCCAGACCCTCTTCTTCACGAGCTTCCGCATCGCCGCGGCCATCAACGCCCTGGCGCTGCTGATCATCTTCTGGTTTCTGATCTACAACGGCCTTCCCGCGATCAACTGGTCCTTCCTTTCCGAAGCGCCCCGCAGGGCCATGACGGAAGGGGGTATCCTGCCTTGCATCGTCGGCACGGTCATTCTCGGCCTTGGCTCCATGCTCGTCGCCTTTCCGCTCGGCGTCGCCACGGCCATCTACCTGAACGAGTACGCCAAGGCCCAGCGAGCCGTCCGCATCATCAAGCTGGGCATCAACAACTTGGCCGGCGTCCCCTCGGTGGTCTTCGGCCTCTTCGGCCTTTCGTTCTTCGTCATCGTGCTGGGCATGGGAGTCTCGGTCCTCTCAGGCATCCTGACCCTCGGCTTTCTGACCCTGCCGGTCATCATCGGCGCATCCAAGGAAGCCCTGCTCGCCGTGCCCCAGACCTACCGCGAGGCGTCCCTGGCGCTCGGCGCGACCCGCTTCCAGACGATCACCCGCGTGGTCCTGCCCGCGGCCCTGCCGGGCATGCTCACGGGCTCGATCCTGGGCATCAGCCGGGCAGCCGGCGAAACCGCGGCCATCATGTTCACCGCGGCCGTCTTCTTCACCCCCGTGCTGCCGCAGAGCATCTTCGATCCGGTCATGGCCCTGCCCTACCACATCTACGTGCTGGCCACGGCCGGGACGAACATTGAACTGACGCGGCCCAAGCAGTACGGCACCGCCCTGGTGCTCATCGGCCTGGTCTTCAGCATGAACATCTTCGCCATCTGGCTGCGCGCCAGGCTCCAGAAGAAGCATTAACGGACCCTCCAGGTCAGGCCTCGTGCCTCCTTGCTCACCTCCGATGCGACCCGAAGCCTCGATACCCGGCGGCTTCGGGTCGCATCACGTGGCGGTGCGGGGCTTGCGCGCTCCTCCATGGACGGTTGGACAAACGGCCGGTCGCGCGCCGTAACCTATTCTCCACACGAATTCCATGCCCTCACAACACGCCGTCGTTATGGATCTTTTACCGCCAGCCTGCATGCACAAGCCTGTATTCACGAAGGCAAATGCGGCAACGTTTTCTGAAAGGATCAGCCCATGACACTCAAATCGAAACTCATCTCCTTTTGCTTGTGCATCGGCCTCGTTCCCCTGACGCTCATCGGGGTTTACGCCGTCAACGTCGCCAGCACGGAACTCGAACAGCAGGCTTGGCGCCAACTCGTCGCCGCCAGGGACGCGCGGGCGAACGCCCTGGAGGGGTTGATCGACGTCTGGCTCAAGGAAGTCCGGCTCTTCGGCACCAACAAAGGCGTCTACCACTCCCTGGGCTTCCTGCGCGACAAGGCCTACGGCGTCAACGAACAGAACCGGTTCGACATCGCAAGCGAAGACTACGCATTTTCCGCCGCCAACGTGCGCGATGCCTTCGACCCCATGGTCGAGATACTCGGCTACGAAGACGCCATGCTCATCGACGACTACGGATGGGTGCTTATCTCGGCCCTTCAGGGCGGAGAACTCGGCTACAACATGAAAGGGCCGGTCCTAAGCGGCACCAACCTGGCCCGCGCCTGGAAGGAGGCCATGAGCGGCAAAACCGTGTTCATCGATTTCGAGCCCTATCCCATTCTGGGCGGCGCGCCTGCAGCGTTCGTCGCCACTCCGGTCTGGAACCACAGCCACACCGCCATCGAGGGAGTCGCCGCCCTTCGCCTCTCGCAAGCCCGAATCAATTCGCTCATGGCCCTGCGCTCGGGCATGGGCGAAACCGGGGAGACGCTGCTCGTGGGCCCGGATTTCCTGATGCGCTCGGACTCCACGCTGTCTCCCGACCGGTTCACCGTGACGGCGTCCTTCGCCAACCCCAGGGTCAACCGCATCGAGACCGGTTCCGCCCGGGCCGCCTTGCGAGGGGAGTCGGGCGCGCTCGTCCTGCAGAACCATCTCGGGATGAACGTTTTGAGCGCGTACGCGCCCATCGCGGTCGGCGACGTGACCTACGCGCTGCTGGCCGAGATCAACGAGGAGGAAGCCTTCAAGGCGGTGGACGACCTTCGCCTGGCCGCCCTGATCCTGGGTCTGCTCACGGCCGTCTCCGTGGTCGCGCTCTCTTGGTTCGTTGTCCGCCGCGAGCTTGCCCGCCCCCTGGACTCCATGATCGCCTACCTGCGCGACATCACAAACGGCAATCTCGGCACCCGGTTGCAGGGCCGATACCGCGCCGAAATGGGCGACCTCGCCGGACACATGCAGGCGATGGTTTCGGAACTGAAGCAGAAGCTCGGCTTTTCGGACGGCATTTTGCGCGGCATGACAATACCTTGCTACGTCACGGACCTCGACAACCGCATCACCTTCGTCAACGCCCCGCTGCTCGAACTGCTCGAGGAAAGGGCGCAGCCCGAGACGCTCCTGGGGCAGGACGCGGACACGGTGTTCGGCCGTTGCGGGCTGCCCCGCGGTCTGGCCGGGCGCTGCATCGAACAGGGCGGCAGCGTGCGAAACGTGGAGCACGACATCACCGCCTGCCAGGGAACGCTCCGCCAGGTGCGCATGGATGCGGCTCCGCTGCGGGACCTGGACGGCAATCCCACGGGCGCTTTCGTCCTCATCACCGACCTCACCGACGTCAAGGCCCAGGAAGCCCGCATCCGCGAACAGCACGAGATCATGGCCCAGCTTGCGCGCGAGGTCGAATCCATCTCCAAGTACCTGTTCACCGACTCCCGACAGATCAAGAGCCGGGTGGCCCAGGTCACGGACGGCGCAAAACGCCAAAACGACCGCATCCACGAAACCTCCGTGGCCATGCAGCAGATGAACGCCACCCTCACGGCCGTCGCCCATAACGCCGCCAAGGCCGCCAAGAGCGCCGACGATTCGCGCGGCAAGGCCCTGGAAGGCGCGAAAATCATCGCGGGATCGAGCCAGGCCATGGAGCGTCTGCGGACCTACTCGCAACGCCTGGAGCAGGACATGCGCGACCTCGACAAACGGGCCGAGGGCATCGGCTCGATCATCGGGGTCATCTCGGACATCGCGGACCAGACGAATCTTCTGGCGCTGAACGCGGCCATTGAGGCCGCCAGGGCGGGCGACGCCGGGAGGGGATTCGCCGTGGTCGCGGATGAGGTGAGAAAGCTCGCCGAGAAGACAATGAGCGCCACGAGCGAGGTTTCCGTTGCGGTCAAGGCGATCCAGACCGCCGCGCACGGCAACCTCGACATCACCTCCCAGGCCGTTCGGGCCGTGGAGGAGGCCACCGGCCTCGTCGCGCAATCCAACGATTCCCTGTCCCAGATCGTCGCCCTGGCCGAAAGCACCGCCGCCAGGGTGGCCGAGATCGCGGGGGCCTCCGAGGAGCAGTCGTCCGCGCACGAGCAGATCAGCAAGAGCATGGAGGAGGTCCGGCACATCGCCGACGCCACCAGTTCGGAGATGCACGAATCGAGCAGCGCCATCGACCATCTGGCCAAGCAGGCCGAAGATCTGCAGCGCCTCATGTCGAACCTCGCCGCCTAAACGCCTTCGCCGCAGCGATTAGCCCATTGGCAAGCCGGTTCTGGCCGCACGCGCCAGGACCGGCTTGCTCGTGGATGCGCGTTGCGGTCCGGGCTCGCTCGCGCTACCCTGCCTGGATCATGAACGAACGCTACGACGCCCTGTCCCTTTTCTCCGGCGGCCTGGACTCGCTCCTGGCCCACAAACTCATCCAGCGCCAGGGGCTTCGCGTCCTTGGGCTGCACTTCGTCTCACCCTTCTTCGGCAAGCCGCATCTGCTCGACCACTGGCGCGCCACCTATGGCGTCGATGTCGTGCCCGTGGACGTGGGCGAGGCCTACGTGCGCATGCTCGAACGCGGCCCGGCGCACGGCCTGGGCAGCGCGCTCAACCCCTGCGTGGACTGCAAGATACTGATGCTCGCCCACGCCAAGACCCTGCTCGCGCAGCACGGCGCGCGCTTCCTCGTCTCGGGCGAGGTCGTGGGGCAGCGGCCCATGTCGCAACGCCGCGACGCGCTGAACGCGATCCGCCGCGACGCGGACGTGAAGAACCTGCTGCTTCGGCCGCTCTCGGCCCTGGTGCTCGAACCCACGCCCATGGAGGAGTCCGGGCTCGTGGACCGCTCGCGCCTTCTGAACGCGGCCGGGCGCGGCCGCGCCAAGCAGCTCGCCCTGGCCGCGGAGATGGGCATCACCGAGATCCCCACCCCGGGGGGCGGCTGCCGCCTGACCGAAAAGGAGCCAAGCGCCCGCTACGCACCGATATTTCGCCACCGGCCAAGCCCCTCGGCGCACGATTTCCTGCTGGCCAACACCGGTCGCCAGTTCTGGTCCGGGCCGCACTGGCTGGCCGTGGGCCGCGACCAAGCCGATAACGAGCGGCTGGCCGCGCTCGTGCGCGAGGACGACATCGTTCTCGATCTGAGCGAGTTGCCAAGCCCCCTGGCCGTGCTCAGGCTGCACCCGGATGCGCGGGGAACCGTGCAAGAAGACGCCTTGGTCGCGGACGCGGCCGCCTTCGCGGCCTCCTACTCGCCCAAGGCGCGGCGCGCGGGCGGCCCGGTGCGAGTAGACGTGACGCGCGGCGGCCAAACCCGCGTCATCGAGGTCTCGCCCTCCAGGAACACGCCCGCGAACTGGCGCGAGCCAACCTGGGCCGAGGCAGAGGCCTGGAAGAAAGAACGAGCGCCTGTGGCATGATGATTGCTTGACATTGCCGCGCGGCTCTGTGATTGCTTGACAACCCCGTACGCGGCATGACCGGCGGACGGCCGCGCCCAGGAATCGTCCTGCATGGCGCGCCGCCCCGGCCGCGAACGCGAAGGGCCCTTCGGAGATGCGCCGGGAACATCTCTCGCAGGGAGGATGAAGCGAACCTTTCACGGAAGATTCCCTTCCTCCTCCCTGCTCCACACCCGCGTCACTCCGCAACATTCAGCAATCGGGACGGTCAGGCCGAGTCTTCGGCCGCGCGCCTCTCGCGAAGCATCGCGCCCGGCCGTTCGACACGGCCCACGCGCCGCGAGAAGGCTGACCATCCCGCCGGAGCAGGCGAAATGACAGATTCGACAGACGTTTTGCAGGTCGAGGAGCCAGAGGATTCGCTTCCCGAAACCTCCTTCGACGAAATCCCCCAGGCGCTCAGGGACGCCTGCGGCCGCGCGGGCTGGACAAAGCTCATGCCCGTGCAGGCCAAATCCCTGCCTTACCTGCTCGCGGGCCGCGACCTCATGGTCCAGTCGCGCACCGGATCGGGCAAGACCGGCGCGTTCGTGCTGCCCATCCTGGACAAGGTTGATCCCAACGCCAACGTCTGCCAGGCGCTGGTGCTCGCGCCCACGCGCGAACTGGCCCGCCAGGTGGCGCGCGAGGCCGAGATACTGGCCGGACCCGACGGCCCCAAGGTGGTCGCGGTCTACGGCGGCGTGGGCTACGGCGCGCAGGTCGATGCCTTGAAGCAAGGCGCGCAGATCGTCATCGGCACGCCCGGCCGCGTGCTCGACCACCTGCTCAAGCGCACCTTCACCCTGGAGCACCTGAAGTTCCTGGTCTTCGACGAGGCCGACCGGATGCTCTCCATCGGCTTCTACCCGGACATGAAGGCCGTGCAGCGCTACCTGCCCAAGCGCCACGTGGGCATGCTCATGTTCTCGGCCACTTTCCCGCCCCAGGTGCTGCGCCTGGCCAAGGAATTCATGCGCGAGCCGCAGATGCTCTCGCTCTCGTCGAGCAGCGTGCACGTGGCCGAGGTCACGCACGCGGCCTACGAAGTGCCGCGCATGCAAAAGGACCGGGGGCTGATACGCATCATCGAGGTACTGAACCCGGCCTCGTGCTTCATCTTCTGCAACACCAAGAGCCAGGTTCACTACCTCTCGCAGGTGCTCCAGAACTTCGGCTACAACGCGGACGAACTCTCGGCCGACCTGACCCAGGCCAAGCGCGAACAGATCCTCGAACGCCTGCGCCGGGGCGAGGTGCGCTTCCTCGTGGCCACGGACGTGGCCGCGCGCGGCATCGACATCCCGGACCTCTCGCACGTGGTGCTTTACGAGCCGCCCGAAGACCCCGAGTCCTACATCCACCGCGCGGGCCGCACCGGCCGCGCCGGGGCCGTGGGCGAGGCCGTGAGCCTCGTGGACACCATGGAGGCCGTGCAGCTTGAGCGCATCGCGCGCCTGTACAAAATCAATTTCGAGAAGCGGCCGCTGCCCACGGACGAGGACGTGGCCGCCGTGGTCGCCGAGCGCACCACGGCCATTTTGGAGGCCCGGCTTCGGGCCATGAAGCCGCTGGCCCTGGAGCGCATGCGCCGGACCATGCCCCTGGCCCAGCAACTGGCCGAAAACGCGGAGGAACTGCCGCTTTTGGCCATGCTCCTGGACGAAATCTACCAGCACAGCCTGCACGCTCCGCCTGCCCAGCCCGATGGCCAGGAGCCGCGCCGCGAGCCCAGGCGCGATGAGCGGCGGGACGAAAGGCGGGACGAAAGGCGCGAACCGCGTCGCGACGACAGACGGGACGCCCGGCGCGACGACAAGCGCGACGACAAGCGGGATGACAAGCGCGAAGCCAGGCGCGACCGCGACCGCAACACGGAGACCGCTCCCAGCGCGGAAAAGCCCGAGGCCCCCAAGGCGGCCGAGAACTCCCCGAGCGAAGCCGTCGCGGGCGAGGCCGCGCCCAAGAAGCGCCGCCGTCGCCGCCGCCGCAAAAAGCCCGGCGCCAACGGCGCGACCGTGAACGGCCAACAGCAAAACGGTCAGACGCAGAACGGCCAGACGCAGAACGGCCAAACGCAGGCCGCGCAGGCCGAGCCCGGTCAGGCCGAGAGCCCCGCGCCCACGGTCGAGGTACCGGTCGCCGAGACGGCCAAGCCCGCTGCCACGCCTTCCGAAAAGCGCGGCGCGAAACCCGCGAAACCCCAGAAGGCTGCGGCCGAGGCCGAAACCGTGCCTGAAGCGACCGTCGAGGAGACCGAGGCCGCAAAGCCCGCGCGCAAGCGCCCAAGCCGGGCCAAGAGCGCCACGGCCAAGAAGACCGCCACGGCTGCCGAAACATCCAAGGATTCCGAAGCTCCCGAGTCGGCGGAAGTTGCTGCGCCCGAAAAGCCCGCCCCGGCCAAGAAGCCCGCGCGCAGCCGGACCGCCAAGGCCAAGGCGGCCGTCGAACCCGCTGCCGCCGAGACGGCCGAGGCCCAAGGCCCCGCGCCCACGGCGGCCGAGAGCAAGCCCAAGCCCAAGGCCGCGCCCGCCAAGAAGGCGCAAGCCCCGGCCAAGAAGACCGCCGCCCCGGCCGTCAAGCCCCGCAATCCATGGGAAGGCGCGGCCTTCGGCGGCTCCCTGGACGATCTGGACGACGACGAATGAGGCCATGGACCACTACCGGGCCATAGCTCCGATCTACGAACCTTTGCTCGGGCCGCCGCTCGCGCCGCTTCGGCGCGCGGCGGCCCGCCTTCTTTCGGACCACGGCGCGCGCCGGGTGCTCGATTGCTGCGCGGGCACGGGCGGCCAGATGCGGTTCATGGCCCGCGCGGGCCTCGTCCCCTTCGGCCTCGACCGTTCGCGCGCCATGCTCGCCCGCGCCCCGCAAAGCCTGCCCCGCGTCCTGGCCCAGGCCCAGGCCATGCCCTTTGCGGCCGACACCTTCGACGCCGCCTGCATCACCCTCGCCCTGCACGAGATGCCCCGGCCCACGGCCCTGGCCGTGCTCAAGGACATCGCGCGCGTGGTCGCGGCCCATGGCCTCGTGCTCGCGGCCGACTACGCCGCGCCGCTGCCGCGCCTCATGCGCCCGGCCGTACATCTGGCCGAACGCATCGCCGGACGCGACCACTACCAGGGCTTCACCGCCTACCAGCGACTGGGCGGCCTGCCGCCCCTGGCGCGCGAGGCAGGCCTCATGGCCACGCCGCTCGACGGCTTCCTCGGCGGCTCGCTTGTCCTGTGGCGGCTTGACGCCACCGCATAGCCTGGCCCTCTGGAGGAGGCGCTGCCTCCTCCAGACCTCCACCGCCAGGGAACGATGTTCCCTGGACCCTGGATTCGCACCGAAGCCATCGTTGGCAATGCCACCTTGGGTGCGGCGGGATCAGCCCCGAACCATGCTTTCCCGAAGCCGTCGCAGACGGTTTCGAAAATCGCCGGGGGGCCGGGGGAGATGATCTCCCCGGCGGGGTCCGGCGCTTTCGCGGCAAACGCAGCAGATGGCGTCTTTTCAGCGGGTGGATTTCAGCGAGGCGTCAAAAACCGCGAAGGCAAGACGCGAGAGCCGGTCAAGACCGACGCGTATTACAATATTACCCGGAGCAGAAAATATGCAATATTTTCGTGCTCCGGGTTATAAGTACGGCCTGCCGAAGGCGGGCATGAGCGGCGAAGCCGCGGGAGCGCAAAGTCTCTGCTTTGCGCTCGTAATACGCGAGGGTTTGACCGGCTCGAAGCAACGCAGCCAGCGCGGATTTTTCACGCCTCGCTAGCGGAGGATGGTCTGCTCGCGCCCAGGCCCCACAGAGACGATGGAGGCGGGAACGCCCAGAAGCTCCTCGATGCGCTCGATGTAGGCGCGCGCGGCGGCCGGAAGCTCGTCCATGCTCCGCGCGGCGGTGATGTCCTCGCTCCAGCCGGGCAGGGTCTCGTAAACCGGCGTCACCCCGGCCAGGGCGTCCTGCTCCTGGGGCGGATAACTCAGGGTCTGGCCCTTGTATTCGTAGGCCGTGCAGATCTTCAGTTCCGGCAGGCCGGTGAGCACGTCAAGCTTGGTCAGGGCCAGGCCTGTGGGGCCGTTCAGGCGCACGGACTCGCGCAGGATCACCGCGTCGAGCCAGCCGCAGCGGCGGCGGCGGCCCGTGGTGGAACCGAACTCCGCGCCGCGCTCGACCAGATAGTCGCCGCAGGCGTCCATCTGTTCCGTGGGGAAGGGGCCGGAGCCCACGCGGGTGGTGTAGGCCTTGACCACGGCGACGACCTGGCCGAGCACGCCGGGCGCGCAGCCAGAACCGGCGGCCGCGTTACCCGAGACGGTGTTGGACGAGGTCACGAAGGGATAGGTGCCGTGATCGATGTCCAGATGCGTTCCCTGCGCGCCCTCGAAGAGCACGTTTCTGCCCGAGGTCAGGCAGCCTTCGATGACCGCGGGCACGTCCTGGACGTGCGGCGCGATGCGCGCGGAAAGCGGCGCGAGCCAGGCCATGACTTCGTCCACGGTCATCTCGGCCACGCCGTAAAGTCTGAAGAGCGCGTTCTTCTCGACGAGCGCGGCCGCGATCTTCTCGCGCACCAGCGCCTCGTCGGCCAGATCGGCGGCGCGGATGCCCACGCGGGCCATCTTATCCTCGTAGCACGGGCCGATGCCCCGGCCCGTGGTGCCGATCTTGGCGCCTTCCTTGTGGACCTCGCGGGCCGTGTCCAAGGCGCGGTGGTAAGGCATGATGAGGTGGGTGCGCTTGGATATCAGAAGCCGCTCGGGCGAGGCGTCCACGCCTTTCTCGCGCAGGGTGTCCACCTCGCGCAGGAAGACCTCGGGGTCCAGGACCACGCCGTTGCCGATGCAGCATATCTTGCCGGGATGCAGGATGCCCGATGGGATCAGGTGAAGGATGATCTTCTTGCCCTCGACCACGAGGGTGTGACCCGCGTTGTTGCCGCCCTGGAAACGAACGATGGCCTGGGCCTGTTCCGTGAGTATATCCACGATCTTGCCCTTGCCCTCGTCGCCCCATTGAGCGCCCATGACCACGGTGTTCGACATTGACTCCTCCCTTGGGGGATGATATGGCGCTCGCCTTCGCCTCGCGAAACGGCCTGCGCGCAAGCCCATTAGCGGTAATGGGAAGGAGGCCGTCTGTCAATCGCGACGGCTCGTGACCACTGGATTTCCGGCATGCATCCTCATATTTCCTTACGACGCGACTGGCCCGGCTGGGCCATGGTCCTCGCCCTGGTCTGCGCTCAGGTCTGGCTGCTCGCGGTCTGGCCAGAGAAGCGCCCTGCCGTGCGCGACGGCGTGCTGGTCGTGGCGGCGGCCCATTCCGAGATGGTGCGCACCACCCTCTCGCCCTACGGCCCCGGCCTGGAGACCGACCTGGTGGAGGCGTTTTGCCGCGCCAACGGTCTGACGCCACGCTGGCTTTTCGTCGATTCCTGGGAGGAAGGCTGGGAGTTGTTGCGCACCGGCAAGGCCGACGTGCTCGTGGGACCAGGGCTCTCGCCGCCGCCCGGCGTGAACGGCGACCGCATCCGATCAGGTCCGCGCTACGCTCCCTCCGAAGTCGTCATCCTGAACACCACAGACAAATATCCGCTCAAGACGCCCAAGCAACTCTGCGACGTGCCGCTCATTCTTCAAAACGTCCAGACCCTGCCCACGATCCTCAACGAATACCTCGAACCGCGCGGCTGCACCTTCGGCCCCTCCATGACCACGAGTCCTGGCATGCGCGAAATGCTGGCACTTTTGCAATCTCCGGAGGCGCGTTTCGGCGTGGCCGAGGCGCGGCTCTTCCAGCTCTGGCAGCCGTTCGTTCCCGAAGTGGAACCCACGGCGCGCACGGGAGCGAGAATATTCCGGCGCTGGCACTGGCGGACGGACACGGCGTACGACGAATCCCTGGCACTGTTCTGGCGCGACCACGGCACGGCTCTTTCGGCGGAACTGAAGGAGCTCTACTTCGGGTTCTTCCCCGTGGGTTACGACGCCTATGAGATGATCCGTCTGCGGCAGACCGTCCGCGACCAGATGCAATTCTACCGCGAGGCCATCATCACGGCCGCTAAGACGAACCGCATCGACCCGCTGCTGCTCGCGGCCCTGATCTATCAGGAATCGCGCTTCGACCGTCACGCCCAAAGTCCCACCGGCGTGCGCGGTCTGATGCAGATCTCGCAGGAAACGGCCGACCACCTGGGCATGAAGGATCGTACAGACCCCTTCGAAAGCATCGAGGCCGGAGCGCGCTATCTGCGTTTTCTCTACGACAGCCTGGAAGACGAGGGGTTGCCGCCGTGGCACCGCTGGTTCGTGGCCCTGGCCGCTTACAACCAAGGGCTTGGCCGCACGCGCGCGGTACTGGCGCGAACGGCCGACAGGCAACTCGAACCGCTGGGCACGGCCGAGGATGAGGCGCTCTCGATGCTGGGATGGGAAACGCGGGGACGGCGCGCCGAGGCGGCCTACAACGGCCGCAACCAGGCAGGAGCCTTCGTGCGACGCGTCAGGCTCTTCTACTACATCCTGACCGGACTTTCAGTCCTCCCGGGGAACGAAGCGGAGCACCTTGCCCCCTTTGCCGCGGCCCTGCCCCCCGGCTGGCCTCGGACCTGACGGCCTTTCGGGCGTGGGCGAGTCCCCGGCCGGGGCAGGATGGTCTCCCGCGGATTCGCGGCTCTTGGACCAATGGTAGTTGAAGAGCTGGTTCTTGAAGCGCACGCCCTGGATCATGGACAGGGCCAGAACGGCCTCTTCCCAACGTTTGCTGGGCTCGAAACTCGCCACCTGCTCGGCGTATTTGTCCCACAGCTCCATCAGCGACGCCTCGTCGTATGCGCCAAGCTGCTTGGCCAGCTTGAGAAGTGCCTTCTCCACCATCATCCTCCTTGGATCACAAACAAAACGAGGGTAGCAGAAAGCGGGGGCGCATCCAAACCAAATTTGCATGGCCGCCCCGGCGCATGTTAGGAAGCCGACCACGCCATCCCCATCGCACCCAAAAGGAGCCCGCCGCCCATGAGCACGCTGAAGTCGATGTACACCGCCATATCCGATGACCCCTTCCCGCCCGAAATGACCATCACCCTGGGCGGGCAGACGCTGACCTACGCCAAGCGCGCCTGGACCATCGACGGCGAGGAGCGCGGCCTGCGCTACGGCGAGAACCCGGACCAGCCCGCCGCGCTCTACGAGCTGACCGGCGGCGGCCTCACGCTTGGCGGCGTGACCTTCCGGGGACCGGGCCAGGGGCTGGTGGCAGCGCTTTCCGAGGAACACATGCTCCAGGCGGGCAAGCACCCCGGCAAGATCAACCTGACCGACGTGGACAACGGTCTGAACATCCTGCAATACCTCGCCGCCCGCCCGGCGGCCGTGATCCTCAAGCACAACAACCCCTCGGGCGCGGCCTGGTCCCAGGACAGCCTGGCCGACGCCCTGCACAAGGCCTTTTACGCCGACCGCATCGCGGCCTTCGGCGGGGCCATCGTGGTCAACCGCACGCTGGATGCGGCCACGGCCGAAATCGTCAATTCCGCCTACTTCGAGGTCGTGGCCGCGCCGGACTACGAGGCCGACGCCCTGGCCATGCTGAAGACCAAAAAGAACTTACGCATCCTGCAGATTCCGGGCATCGCGCGGCTTTCCGAGCTCTCGGCCGCGCCGTTCCTGGAGTTCAAGTCGCTCATCGACGGCGGCCAGATCGTGCAGTTCTCCTTCCAAAACCGCATCCGCGAGGTCGCGGACTTCCTGCCGGGCCAGGCCACAGACAAGGCCGGGCTCTCGATCACGAGCCGCGCGCCCACAACGGCCGAGGCCGAGGACCTGCTCTTCGCCTGGGCCGTGGAGGCGGGCGTGACCTCCAATTCCGTGATTTTCGCGCGCGACGGGGCCACCGTGGCCATCGGCACGGGCGAGCAGGACCGCGTGGGTTGCGTGCAGATCACCATCAGCAAGGCCTACACCAAATACGCCGACCTTTTGGCCTGGAAGAAGCACGGACTCTCGATCTACGAATTGACGCAAAAGGCGGCGAGCGACGAGGAGGCGGCGAACCACTTGCGCGAAATCCAGGCCGAGACCGAGGCGGCCAAGGGCGGCTTGCCGGGCTCGGTGCTCGTCTCGGACGGCTTCTTCCCCTTCCGTGACGGTGTGGACCTGGCCATCGGCGTCGGAGTCACGGCCATCGCCCAGCCTGGCGGCTCGATCCGCGACACCGAGGTGCTGGCGGCCTGCAACGAGGCCACGCCTCAGGTTGCCATGGTCTTTACGGGCCAGCGCTCCTTCAAACACTAGCAGACCGGTGAAAAAGTCTCATCTGCCGCGTTGCCGCGAAAAGCTCAAACCCTCGCGTATTACGAGCGCAAAGCAGAAACTTTGCGCTCCCGCGGCTTCGCCGCTCATGCCCGCCTTCGGCGGGCCGTACTTATAACCCGGAGCACGAAAATATTGCATATTTTCTGCTCCGGGTAATATTGTAATACGCGTCGACCTTGCCCGGCTCTCGCGCCTTGCCCTCACGGTTTTTGACGCCTCACCTGAAAGACAACTCCACCAACGAAGCAGGCAGACAATTTTTCAGCTGGTGCCCATCACCGCCGTACCGGTGTCGGTTTTGCAGGAAACGATTTCGAAGCGCATTCGAACCCAATGTTTGACAAGCAGGCCGCTTAGAAAGTGCCAGATGCAAGGCGCAAGAAAGCGCCGGGCCCGACGCGTATCAAAGAATACGCGAGGGTCCGGCGCTTTTCGCGGCAACGCCGCAGATGGTGCTTTATAAGCGGCCTGCCCGCTAGTAGCGTTCGAAGCCCTCGTCGTCGGAGTCAGAAGACCCGCCGCCCATGTCCAGGCGCACGCCGCCGGTCTTGGCCTTGGCCTTGGCCTTGCCTGCCGGAGGCAGGGCGGCGGCAGCGGGCGCGGCCGGCTTGGCAGCGCGCGGTTTGGCAGCGGGCGGCAGGGCGCGGCGCTGGACGTGGCCGTCCTCCTGGACCCTGAAGAAGCTCATGGTGGCTTGCAACTGCTGCGCCTGGCTCGAAAGCTCCTCGGAGGTGGAGGCCATCTCCTCGGAGGCCGAGGCGTTTTGCTGCACCACTTGGTCGAGCTGCTGCACGGCCTTGTTGACCTGTTCCGCGCCCGCGTCCTGCTCGGCGCTGGCGGCGGCGATCTCCTGCACGAGCTCGGCCGTGCGCTTGATGTCGGGCACGATGCGGGCCAGCATGCCGCCCGCCTTCTCCGCCACCTCCACGCTCGCGGCGGAAAGCTCGCTGATCTCGGCCGCGGCCTGTCCGCTGCGCTCGGCCAGCTTCCTGACCTCGGCCGCGACCACGGCGAAGCCCTTGCCGTGCTCGCCCGCGCGCGCGGCCTCGATGGCGGCGTTCAGCGCCAAAAGGTTGGTCTGGCGCGCGATCTCCTCGATGATGGAGATCTTCTCGGCGATCTCCTTCATGGCCTTGACCGTGGAGGCCACGGCCGCGCCGCCCTCCTCGGCGTCCTTGGCGGCGGAAAGGGCCATTTTCTCGGTCTGGCGGGCGTTGTCCGCGTTCTGGCGGATGTTGGCCGCCATCTGCTCCATGGACGAGGAGACCTCCTCCACCGAGGCGGCCTGCTCCGTGGCGCCCTGCGAGAGCGTCTCGGACGAGGCGGAAAGCTCCTCGCTGCCCGCGGCCACGTTCTCCGAGCCCGAGCGGACCTCGGCCACGACTTCACCGATGCGATCGGCCATGTCGTTCAGGGCCTTGGCCAGCACGCCGATCTCGTCGCGCTGGTCGATGTCCACGCGGGTGGTGAAGTCGCCCTGCGAGAGCGACTGGGCAAAGGCCACGCCCTTGCGCACAGGTGCGGTGATGGCCCGCGTGAGCGCGATGCCCAGGATCACGGCCGCGGCAAGGCCGAAGACCATGCCCCAGATCATGGTCGTGCGCGCCGTGGCTCCGGCCTCATGCGCTTCGTTCACGGCCTGCGCACCGGCCTCCAGGGTCGCGGCTGCCAAGTCGCCTGCACCTTGGAAGGTGGCGTCCAGGCGACGGCGACCCTCGCCGAGCGCCAGCGTGTTCATTTCGTTGTAGATGTCGCGCGACTGGTCCACGGCCTGGATGATCTCGTCGAAATGCGAGAAGACCTGCTCGGCCTGGGCCATCATGCGGTCGCGGTAGATGGTCTCGGCCTCCTGGGCGCGGCCTGCGGCCCGTGCGGCCTTCAGGTCGGCCACGGCCGCGTGGAAGGCGTCGTGCGGCACGCGGATGCGGCGCAGGATGTCCTGCATACGCTGGTTGGTGGTGGTGTAGGTACCGAGCCAACGGCCAAAGTTGCAGCGCGTGGGGTCGTCGCCGCCGGGAAAGTCACGGCCGAGCATGAGCAGCATGGCCACGTTGTTGCCCAGGGCGTAGTGGTCGCCCTTGAACTGCTGGATGTTCGCCATCAGGGCGTCGGGGTTGAGCACGTCCAGGGCCATGAGATTGCGCGAAAGGTCGAGAATCTGGTTGTTGGTCTCGGTGGAGCGTGCGATAAGCCCCTTGAAATTATCCCACAGCTCGGCTTGGCGTGGCGTTTTGGGCAAGGCATCGTAAGCGCTGAAGGCCTCGCGGTATATCTGACGTGAACGGTCGATCTGGTCGTACTGCCGGGTCCTGTCCTCGGCGGACAGGGCCGGGCTCAGAAGCGTACGGATGTAGGCGATGATGTTTGCCACCTCCAGGCTGATGGCGTCCACGTATTCCAGGCCCTTCATGTGCACTTGGCCCAACTCCGTGGCGCGCTCGTCCACGGTGTTCACGCCGCGTACGCCCATGAAACCGACGATGACCACGATGGCGGCCACGGCCAGAAAGCCGCCCAGCAGTTTGACACCAAGCTTCAGGTTCTTCATGACTTCCTTCCCCGTTGTGACATGCCCATGCTTCTCCACCGCCCCACGCCCCGAAAAGGCGTTCAGGATACGTCCCTCCACCTTTGGCGTGAAGAACGATTCGGGCCAATTATTTTTTGGGGTCCTGATTCTGGCACATGAAAACCTCACCAAAACCCGCTCAGGCCGTCAATTCCTCCGGGCTCAGCCCCACGTCTCGCGCGATGCGGACCAACAGTCCCCGCCCGACGTCCGCGCCGGGCCTGTGCTCGGGCACCACCGCCCCCCGGCCGTCGGGATGGCGCATGAAGACGTGCGAACCCTTGCGCCGCACGGGCAGAAAGCCGCGCCGCTCAAGCGCCTTTCGCAGCCGGGCGGCCGTGGTCGTGGCGAGCCGGGTCACAGGTCGGCCCCGCACTCGTCGCACAGACACACGCCCGACGCGTCGCACGCGACCATTTCTCCGCCGACTTCGAGGCACAGGGCCACGACTTCGCGCAGGTTGTCCAGCATCTCTTGTCTGGTGGCGCCCTGAGCGTGGCAGCAGGCAAGCTCGGGCACGCTGCCCACGAAGAAGCCGTCCTCGTCGCGTTCCATGACGACGGCGAATTTCCTACTCATGGCGTCAACATGCCGCGCCACCCACAAAAAATCAACTCGTCACCGGCCATACCGGCCGACCTTCCGGGATCTGTTTCTGCCGCCCCGCCGTCCGTGCCCCGACCCGCCCACGCGGCGACGCCACGCTCCCTTGCCACGGCCACAGAATGGCACATGTCCTGAATCTCTCGCCTCCCAGGCTATTTCCGGTGCGGTGCCGAAATATGCCGTATCTGACCGCAAATGGGCGCACAGGAAATAATCCGGAAAAAAAATCGCGTCGCAGGCGGGACTAGGGGGGAGCGACACCTTGTGCGCGGGCCAGTTCAAGCGTATGGGTACGGGGCGGGTGAAGGACGGTTTCGTGGTCTTCCGGGGGTTCATGCGCCTGAAAAGCCGGATCGGCAGGCGTCCTCAAACACATCAACGCGGCAGGCGCCGCATCGCGACGCGCCAGCCCGACGGACACGAAACACCGCTCGCGCGGCGGCTCCCCCTTTGACCGGGCAGGGCTCGGCAAGGGGGTCTTTGCGCATCATCCGCCGGGCTCTGTCCTTGCGGCCGGGGCTCGCGCCGAAAGGGCCCCGCTCAAGGGCCGTTATGTCGGCGAAGTCATTACAAAGCGCGCCAGGCCAAGCCATCGCGCAGGCCTAGGCGAATCGTTTTTCGGAGCAGTGATTCCATGAGTTTGCAAGGTTTTGAAATCGACGGCCTTTATATCCCGGTGCCCATCGTCCAGGGCGGCATGGGCGTGGGCATCTCGCTCTCGGGGCTGGCCTCGGCCGTGGCCAACGAGGGCGGTGTGGGCGTCATCTCCGCCGCCATGATCGGCTTCCGCGAGCCCGACGTCAGCACCAACTACCGCGAGGCCAACATCCGCGCCCTGCGCAAGGAAATCCGCCTTGCCCGTGAAAAGACCAAAGGCGTCTTGGGCGTGAACATCATGGCCTCCATGACCAATTTCGACGACATGGTGACCTGCTCCCTGGAAGAGGGCGTGGACATCATCATCTCCGGCGGCGGCATGCCGCGAAATCTGCCCGCCTTCGCCTCGCCCGAGCACAAGACCAAGCTCGTGCCGGTGGTCTCCTCAGGCCGTGCGGCCGAGCTTTTGGCCCGCATCTGGAAGACGCGCTACGACCGCCTGCCCGACGCATTCGTGGTCGAAGGCCCCCTGGCGGGCGGCCACCTGGGCTTCAGCATGGAGGCCTTGGACGACGAGTCCGTGACCCTGGAGAACCTCGTGGACGACGTGCTGGCCGTGGCCGAAAAGCTGCGCGAAGCGCACGGCAAGAAGATCCCCGTCATCGCCGCGGGCGGCATCCACAGCCACGAGGACATCAAGCGCATGCTCGCACGCGGCGCGTCGGCCGTGCAGATGGGCACGCGCTTCGTTGCCACCCACGAGTGCGACGCCGACATCCGCTTCAAGGAAGCCTACGTGGCGGCCGGGAAAGAGGACATCACGATCATCAAGAGCCCGCTCGGCCTGCCCGGCCGGGCGCTGCGCGGCAGCTTCCTCGAAGACGTGGCCGCGGGGAAGCGCAAGCCGCACTCCTGCTACTGCCACTGCCTGGCCTCGTGCACCGTCGAGAAGGCTCCCTACTGCATCGGCCTGGCACTGGCCAACGCCCAGCGCGGCCGCCTCAAGGCCGGATTCGCCTTTTGCGGGGCGAACGCCTGGCGCATCGACAAGATCGTCTCCGTGCACGAACTGATGCGCGAACTGACGACCGGCGAATAGCCCGCCGAGCCCGCGGCGCGGCGCGGTTTTTGAGGCTGGCGATACCGATTCGGCTTTCCCGCCGGGCAGTGCTGTGTTAGCGTGAAGCGAGCACCATGAACGGCATCTCCGACTCGCGCCCCCACCCCATGGCCCGTGCGGCTTTTCTCGCCTGTCTGTATCTGGCCGCGCTCCTGTGCCTTCACGGCCCCGCCCTCGCCCAGCCGGGCGATTCCGCTGCCGACCAGCCCTCGATCCTGGAGGAAGACGCCAACGGCGAGCAGGCCGCCAGCCTGCCGCCCGGCAGCTACATCGCCGAACTGCGCGGCGACCTCGACCCCGCGCTTCGCGCCCTGATCCTCGAATCGCTGGACACCTTCACCCGCAAGGACTCCCCGCCGCGCACGAGAAGCCTTCTCGCCCACCGCATGCAGGGAGACGTCCAGACAACCCGACGGATCCTCAGTTCCTGGGGTTACTTTCAGGGCCGGGTGGAGACGGAAATCCTCGATGGGCCGGACAGGCCTGATGGCACTCCCGGCCTGCCGCTGGCCGTTTTCACTGTCGTGCCGGGCGAGCGTTTCCGCATCGGCCGCGTCGCGATTACGACCACGCCCGGCTCCGACCCCGCAGCCCCCCTGCCTGCCCCTGGAGAAATCGGCGTCTCGCCGGGCGACCCGTACGCCGCCAAGGCCGTCGTGGACGGCCAGGAGGCGATCGTGCGCCACCTCGCCACGCGTGGCTATCCCTTTCCCAGGGTCGAGGACCTCGACGTGCGCGCCATCGGGGCCGAGCGCATCGCGGACGTGACCTACGTCGTCTCGACCGGCCCGGTGGCCGACTTCGGCGAAACCACCATCAGCGGCCTCTCGCACGTCGACGAAGCATATGTTCGCAGCCGCCTGCCCTGGATCGCGGGCATGCCCTACGACGGTTCGCTGGTCGAGGAGACGCGCGCCGCCCTGGTCGCGGGGGGGCTTTTCAGCGTGGCCCTGTTCGAAAAGGGCGAGGTCGCGGAGGACGGCCGCGTGCCCATGCATCTGGAGTTGGTCGAACGCCGCCCGCGCACGATCAGGCTCGGCCTTCGCTACCGCACGGACAGCGGCCCCGGCGGCAAGGCCGAATGGGAGCACCGCACGCTCTTCGGCCGAGCCGAACGCCTGCTGGCCTCGGTGGAGGCGGACATGATCACCCAGCAGGCGGGTCTGGCCTTCCGCAAGCCGAACTTCCTGGTCGAGCCCATGAGCCTGCTCGTGGAGCAGCGCTTCGTGCGCGAACGCGACGACGCCTTTCACAGTCTGACGTCTGTGAGCAGCGCGGGCGTGGAGTACGCCTTCACTCCGCGTCTGGTGGCCGGAGTCGGCCTGTCCTATCGTCTTTCGCGGATCGATGCCGTGGAGCAGGACGAGACCTACGGCCTGTTCTCGGTGCCGCTTTCCTTGCGCTACGACGGCAGCGACGACCTCTTGAACCCCACCAGAGGCCAGCGCGTGACATTGAGCGGCGCGCGCTACTTCGTCAGCCGGGGCGATGTCTCGGACTTCTTTCAAAGCCAGATATCGGCCACCAAGTACCTGAGCATCCTGGGCGGCGACAGGCTGGTTCTGGCCTTGCGCGCCCAAGCGGGCGCGACCTCGGGCGCGGCGCTTTCGAACGTGCCCAAGGATCTGCGGTTGTATGCGGGCGGCGGCGCGTCCGTGCGCGGCTACGCCTACCGCATGGCGGGCGATCTCGACGACGCGGGCGACCCCGTGGGCGGCCGATCCGTCTTCGAGACCTCGGCCGAGGTGCGTTGGCGTTTCCACGAGGAATTTGGTCTGGTGGGCTTCGTGGACGCGGGCCGCGCCTTTGCCCGGGAATACCCCGATTTCGGGCGGAAGCTCTTCGTGGGGGCTGGATTCGGCATGCGTTACTACAGTTTCGTGGGCCCCATCGGCGTGGACATCGCCTTTCCCCTTGACAGGCGGCGCGGCCGTGACGACCGTTTCCAGGTATACGTCAGCCTGGGACAGTCCTTTTGATGACCACGAACGAAACGAAACCTTCCGCGCCCACAGCCGGACGCATGGCCTTCCCGCGTCTCGCGGCCTGGCTTGCGGCCGGGCTCGCGGGATTCGTCGCGCTCGTCCTGGCGGCGCTCCTGCTCGTCCTGAACACCCAGGTGGGCCGCAACGCCCTGGCCGGGCTCATCGAGAATCTGGCAGCGTCCGAGGATTTCCGCCTTGAACTGCACAGCCTGGATAGCGCCATGCCCTGGGACGTGAGGCTTTCGTCCTTCGCCTTGGCCGACGCGCAGGGCGTGTGGCTTGCAGGCCACGACCTGCGCGTGGGGCTCGATCTTTGGGCCACGCTCGCAAACCGCCCCACTGTGACCCACCTCACCTTGGAGCGCCTTTCACTCGCACGCCTGCCCAAAGCTTCGTCCCAGGCCGAGGCGCAAGCCGTCCAAGAGCCCGCATCGCTCTCTTTCGATATTCCTGATTTCTCCTGGCCGCACGTGGGATTGCTGCGCGTGGCGGCCATTGAGATCGCGGACGGGCTCCTCACCGAAGCAGAGGAAGGTTCGTCCGCGCGCGTCTATACTCTCTCGGGTGAGAGCCTGCCGCTGCGCGACAGCATCGCCGTGCGTCTCGATCTCGACGAGCTCTCGGAGGGCGCGGCCAACGGCGAAACGGACTCACTGTCCGTGCGGATCGACTGGCACCGGGCCGACGACGTTTTGCACGTGGACGTCCGCCTCGACGCAGGGCCGGACGGCCTGCTCGGCCCGGCCTTGGCCGAGGCCACGGGCGCGGACGTCGACTCGCTGCGCGCGCGACTGGCCGGGACAGGCCCCCTGAACGACTGGGGCGGAATCCTGACCCTGGACGCGAACGACCTCTCGCTTCTGCACGCCGACCTCTCCTTGCGGCGCGGCGCGGGCGCGCGGCCAGGCGTGGAGACGCTTCAGATCGGACTTGCGGCCGTGCTCGCCGACGTGCTCGGCCTCGTGCCCGACGACGCGGCCGACCTTCTCGGCCGCGAGGCCGAGGTGCTGGCGCGCCTTGTCGTGCCGCTTGGCTCCCGCGCAGCCGACGAAGTGCGCCTCGAAGCGCTCGACGTGGCCCTGGCCGCGCTGCGCCTGCACGCAAACGGCATCCTCGCAAGGGGAAAGCTCACCGCCGAGGCCGCCATCGAGGCCCTGGACCCGGCGCTGCTAGGCCGCTTCACGGGCGGGGTTCTCGACGGCTCGCCGCGCCTGGACCTTGCCCTGCGCGGAGGCGAGGACGAGCTTTTCGCACGCCTGGAGGCCGACCTCGGAAGCCTCGTCCTGCCCGATCTTACAAAATCTTTGGTGCGCCTTGCGGCCGATATCGATGCCCGCTCGCCTCTCGATGCGCCCACACGCACCGTGCGCGCAAAAGGAAGGGCCGACGTGGGGGGTCTTACGCCGCCGCCGGACACCGTGCTCGACGAGTCCTTGCGCATCGACTTCGACGCGAGTCTTCAGGGCGAGGACAGGCTTCGCCTCGACGCGTTCTCCCTCGTGAGTGGAGAGAACACCCTTTTTGCCTCGGGCAGCCTCGACCTCGCGGAAATGCTTCTCTCGGCCATCGCAAAGGCGGCGCTGCCGAACGCCGGAACCCTCTTCGGGCTGCGCCCAGTAAAGGCCGCCCTGAATCTCTCCGCCACGGCCCACGGCGACCTGGACGAGGGCATCCGCATCGAGGCCGACATCGATGCGAGCGGGATTCAAGGCCTCGATCCGGCCCTGGCCGCGCTCATTGGCGAGCACGCGGTCCTGCTCTTAGAGGCCGAGTTCGACGACGACGCGCTCACGCTGCATGGGCTCGACCTTACAAGCCGCACCACGCTTCATGCCAGGGGCCGCCTCGGCCTCGCCGACGACACGCTTCGCACCACGGCCCGCCTGACCCTGCCCGATGACCCCGCTTTCGTGGAACAGGCGCTGGGCATTCGGCCAAGCGGCCTTTCGCCCATCGATATAACGGTCGAGGGCGTTCTCGGCCAGCGCCTGGATATCAGCCTCGCCGCCCAGGCCAAAAGCCTGGAAATGGCCGGACAACGCCTGACCAGTCCGGCGCTTCGCCTCGCCTCGGGGATATCGCTTGCGCCCGACCCCGCGCCGGAACGCCTGGCCCTTTCCCTGGCCGCCCAGGAGATCGAACTGCGCGCCCAGGCCGCCTATATTCTCGACAACGACCACCTGCGTCTGCCTGAACTCGCGATCGAAACCCCGGGCGCGCGCCTCGACGGAGAATTGGCCCTGGCTCTGGCCACTGGCCTTTTGCGCGGCCGCCTTCAGTTGGATGCCCCGCGCCTCGACGCCCTGGCCCCGCTTCTGGGCCTCGACCTTTCCGGCGGCCTTCAGGCGCGCCTCGACCTTGCCGACGGCGCGAGCGCGCAGGCCGTGAACCTTACCGCCACAGGCCGCAGCTTGGTTCTCGACGAAATGTCGCTGGCCTCGCTCTCGCTTGAGGCCACAAGCACGGACCTGCACGCGCTTGTGGCTGAGCGCGGCGCGGCCCGGCTCGATCTGCGGGCAGCCGGGCTCGGCATGGAAGGCTTTTCGGCCGAAACCGTCAATCTGGCCACGACCGTCTCCGGCCCCGACGCGACACTCGATCTTTCCGCGCGCGGGGCGTCCGACGGCAAACCCTTCACGCTTGCGCTCACGGCCAAGCTCCAGCCCTTTGCCGAGACCTTCGCAGCCGAGCTTTCATCCCTTGCGGCCAACTACGCCGGGTTGCCGGTGCGCTCCCTGGCCCCGGCCCGCATCGAGGCGGACGCCTCGGGCCTGCGTCTTCAGGGGCTGGCCCTGGACGTGGGCGGCGGCGAATTGCGCGCGCAAGGTGAGTACGGCCCGCGCGCGGCTGACTTCGGGGCGACACTGCGCGGCTTTCCGCTGCGCGCCCTGGCCGCGCTCGATCTCACGGTTCCCTCGGGTTTGGTCGATCTCGATCTCGACGTGCAAGGCCCCGTGGCCGCACCGCGCGCCACGATTCGCCTCGAAGCCACGGGCATCACCGCGCCGCCTGACCAGGGACTCATGGACTTGCCGCCCGTCGCGCTTTCGGCCACGGCGCTGGCCGCAGACGGCCGCCTCGCCGCCCAGGCCGAGGTGCGGCACGAGACCGCGCGTCTGGTCTCGCTCGACGCATCCCTGCCCCTGGCCTTCGCCCTCGAACCCTTCGCGTTCTCCATGGACCAGGGCGCTCCCATCACGGCCACTGCCACGGGTGCGCTCGACCTCGGACTCTTGCGCGACCTGCCCGCCCTGAGCGACCAGATTCTCTCCGGCGCGCTCGCCTTCGACCTGGCCGCGCGCGGCAGCCTCGACGACCCCCTGCTTGAAGGCGACCTGAGCCTGAGCGAAGGCCGTTACGAGAACCTGCGCTTCGGCTCGGTTCTGCGCGACATCCAGATGGCGGCCAACGCCCGGGGGCGGATGTTCACCCTCACGCGTCTTTCTGCCAGGGATGGCGCGAACGGCCGCATCGAGGGCGACGGCAGCCTGACCCTGGCCGAGGGCGACGGCCCCATGCCCTTTGCGGTCCGGCTGGGCTTCGACAGATTCGAACCAGTGAACAACGAGATCATGCGCGGCACGGTGAGCGGCGACCTGAACCTTGCGGGCGACAGCGTGGAGGGTGCGAAGCTCGCTGGGCGGCTGACCGTGGACAGGGCCGAGGTGGACCTGCCGCGAGGACTGCCGCCCGACGTGGTGGACATCGACGTGACCTACGTGGACGAACGGGGGGACGAGGCCGAGACGCCCCAAGCGCGGGAGCGGGCGAAACCCCTGCCGCTGACCCTGGACATCGGCGTGACCCTGCCACCGCGCATCCGCGTGCGCGGACACGGGCTCGATTCGGTGTGGCGCGGCAACCTGGACATCACGGGCACGGCCGAGGAGCCGCGCATCATCGGAGGATTGCAGGTGGAGCGCGGCACCTTCGACTTCCTGGACCGGGTCTTCCGCATCGACGAGGGCCTGATCCAATTCAGCGGCGCAACGCCGCCCACGCCCGACCTGCGCGTCGTGGCGACCACGAACGCGGCCGCGATCCTGGCCAAGGTCATCCTCGCGGGAACGCCGCAAAACCTCAAGATCACGCTAGATTCGGACCCCGCCGTGCCCGAGAACGAAATCCTCGCGGCCGTGCTCTTCGGTCGCTCCCTGGACAGCCTCACTCCCATGCAAGCCCTGCGTCTGGCGCGGGCAGTGGACCAACTCGCGCGGGGCGGCTCGTCCGGGCCCGATATCACCCGCACCATCGCCCGAGGCGTGGGGCTGGACGATCTTTCCACCGGCGAGGGCGCGGCCACCGGCGGGACCACGGTGCAGGCGGGCAAATACGTCACGGACAACGTCTACCTCAAAGGCGGCAAGGGGCTGGACCCGCGCGACGATACCGTTGGCGTGGAGATCGAAATCAGCCCCCAGCTTGGCCTGGAGAGCCAGATGGGCCGAGAGTCGCAGGGGGGCATCGGCCTGAACTGGCGCTACGATTACTGAGCCTTTTCGCGGCCGTGGGAGGCTGTTGAGAAACTCATTCCTGGACGCCTATGCGCCATCGTTGTACACCTCATAAGTCATCGTTTGTCCATGGCACTTCAGCCCCCAAGGAGCCGCCAGATGAGCGATCAGCCAGAAACCGGGTCCAGACGCCCACGCGCGAGAATCAACCCGCCGGTTTTTTTCGGCTCGGCGGGACTCATCGTCTGTTTCGTGCTCTTCGCCATGCTCACCCCAAGGCTCGCCGAATCGGTCTTCGGCAGCGTACAGGCCTGGATAGTTCACTCCGTGGACTGGTTCTACATCCTGGCCGTAGCCTCGTTTCTCGTCTTCGTGGTACTCCTGGCCTTGTCGGGTTTTGGTCGCATCAAGCTCGGCCCCGACCACAGCGAGCCGGATTACGGCTACGTCTCCTGGTTTGCCATGCTCTTCTCGGCGGGTATGGGTATTGGCCTCATGTTCTTCGGCGTGGCCGAACCGGTGATGCACTACATGTCGCCGCCCATTGGCGACGCCCAGACCGTGCACGCCGCGCGAGAGGCCATGAAGATCACCTTCTTTCACTGGGGTGTTCATGCCTGGGCCATCTACGCCGTCATCGCCATCTCCTTGGCCTACTTCTCCTACCGCCACGATCTGCCCTTGACCATCCGTTCTTCATTGTACCCCCTGATCGGCGAACGCATCCACGGCCCCATCGGGCACGCCGTGGACACCTTCGCGATCCTGGGAACCATGTTCGGCGTGGCCACGTCACTCGGATTCGGGGCCATGCAGGTCAACTCCGGCCTGAACTACCTCTTCGGCGCTCCCATCTCCATCACCGTGCAGATACTCCTCATCGCCGTCATCACCCTCGTGGCCACGATCTCCGTGGTCCTGGGACTGGATGGCGGCATCCGCAGGCTCTCGGAACTGAACATGATCCTGGCGGTGCTCCTTTTGCTCTTCGTGCTCGCGGCCGGCCCCACGGTCTATTTGCTCCAGACCCTGACGCAGAACATCGGATCATACATCTCGGACATCGTGGCCACGACCTTCAACCTCTACGCCTATGAGCCCACAGGGTGGATCGGCGGCTGGACCCTCTTCTACTGGGGCTGGTGGATCGCCTGGGCGCCTTTCGTTGGCATGTTTATCGCCCGCGTCTCGCGCGGCCGCACCATTCGGGAGTTCGTTCTGGGAGTTTTGCTCGTGCCAGTGGGCTTCACGTTCATGTGGATGACCTTCTTCGGGAACACCGCGCTGCACATGATCATGGTCCAGGGCATCGCCAGCCTCGGCGAGGCAGTGTCGCGCGACACAACCATGGCGCTTTTCGAGTTTTTCGAACATCTTCCGCTGTCGGGCATCACCTCGCTCCTCGCCACGACCCTGGTGGTCACCTTCTTCGTCACGTCTTCCGACTCGGGCTCGCTGGTCATCGACATGTTGGCCTCTGGCGGGGACGACGACGCCCCCGTGTGGCAACGCATCTTTTGGGCCCTGAGCGAAGGGCTGGTGGCAGCCGCGCTGCTGCTTGCCGGCGGACTCGGCGCGCTGCAGACCGCCTCCATCGCCAGCGCTCTGCCCTTCACTGTGGTCATGCTCCTGATGTGTTGGGGGCTTCTCCAGGCATTGCGGCTCGAAGGGATCAAGCGCACGAGCCTGCGCACGGCAGTGCTCATGCCACAGGTCGGACACGCACCCACGCCCTGGCGCGCACGGCTGAACGCGCTCTTGCACCATCCAACAAAGGCCGAGGTGCATGAATTCATCCACGAGGTGATCAGACCAGCGCTCGACGACGTGGCCGAGGAACTCGCCAAACGCGGCCTGCGGGCCAGGGTCAAGCAAGGCGAAGATGGTCGGGTCTGGCTCGACGTCCTGCACGGCGAGGAGATCGACTTCTTCTATTCGGTGAGGCCCGCGGTTTCCGTCGCGCCGGTATTCGCCATGCGCGACACGCAGAAACGGCGTGGCGAGGAACTAAAGTTCTACCGGGCCGAGGTGCACCTGAGCGAAGGAGGCCAGGACTACGACGTTATGGGGTGGACCATGGAGCAAATCATCACTGACGTGGTGGATCAGTACGAGAAGCACCTGCATTTCTTGCACGCCGTGCGCTGAAAGCCCGAAAGGCCGCGAGAGGCCAACGGGGCCGCGAGCCGCACACTTCGCGCAGACGCGGCCAGACGCTTTCCCGCGATGGCGTTTCGCGCTATGAAGGCGGCATGACCGCCTCCTATCTCACGCTGCACGCCTCTGGCGAGCTTTCCCGCCGCGGCGAGGCCGCCCTGGCCCGGCTCGCCGCCTGCGATCTGTGCCCGCGCGAATGCGGCATCGACCGCACGGCCGGGGAACTTGGCTTTTGCCGCACCGGCCGTCTGGCCCAGGCGACCTCGGGCGATCTGCACTTCGGTGAGGAAGACCCGCTCGTGGGCGAGCGCGGCTCGGGCACGATTTTCTTCGCCCAGTGCAACCTAGATTGCGTCTTCTGCCAGAACTGGGACATCTCCCAGGGCGGGCCATGGCCCGAATCATCGGCCCGCGATCTGGCCATGGCCATGGTCGCGCTCCAGGAAAAAGGCGCGGCGAACATAAATTTCGTGACGCCGAGCCACGTCGCGGCCCAGATTCTCGAAGCCCTGCCCCTGGCCGTGGACATGGGGCTTCGCCTGCCGCTCATCTGGAACTGCGGCGGCTACGAGAGCCTCTCCACCCTGCGCCTGCTCGATGGTGTCGTGGACATCTACATGCCCGACGCCAAGTTCACGGACCCGGAGGCGGCTCGCGCCTACTGCCGCGCCCCGGACTATCCCGAGCGCGCCCGCGAGGCCATCCGCGAGATGCACCGCCAGGTCGGCGACCTCGTCATGGACGCCTCGGGGCTGGCCGTGCGGGGGCTTCTGGTGCGGCATCTGGTCATGCCCGGCCGCCTGGGTGACGCCCTGGCCTGGCTGCGCTTCCTGGCCGAGGAGGTCTCGCCGCGCACCTACGTCAACGTCATGCCCCAGTACCATCCCTGCGGCCAAGCCGGACACTACCCGGAGCTCGCCTCCCGCCCTTCGTCCGAGGAGATCGAGGCGGCACGGGCCGAGGCCCTGCGCCTGGGGCTTCGCCTGGATCAGCGGCGCGGCCTCTCGCCGAGGCTTCTGCGGCGTTTGTGGGGGGAGTGAACTCTCGGCCAATTCACCCGGATCGAGCCGAAATCAGGGAGACTTCCGCACGCCGGGCGCGACAAGAACGGCGGCCCACGCGGGCAACACGCCCGAAAGCCCGGAAAACCGTCCCGTGGCCCGGCCCAGAGCCAGGGCCGCGACGGTGAGCGCGCCGCCAAGGGAAAGGCTCCAGGCTGGTGGCATGACCGCGAAAAGCGCGGCGACGCCGACGCCTGCGAGACCCGCGAGCACCGGTCCGGCCCGAGGCATCCCAAGCAGCGTCCACTGCATGAACATGCCCGCGCCGTAGGCTGCGGCGGTCGCAAACGCCGCACCCTCGATGCCGAGCCTCGGGATCAGGAGCAGGTTGCCAAGCGCGTTGAGGCCCGCCATGGCCACGCTGATGACCACCGCGCGCGGTACGAGACGTTCATCGGCATAAATGCGCGGCTCAACCAAGGCCATCCCGGCCTGAAAGGCCACACCGGCACACAGGATGAGCAACACGGACGACGCACGCCCGTAGTCGCCCAGGGGAAGCACGGCGCAGGCCAGGGCGACAAGCCCAAGGCCGAGGGGAACGAGCGCGGCCAGGAGCAGACAGGCGGAGCGAATCCCCTGCGACAGACCATGCTGGCGGCCCTTCTCGCCGGAAAGATGCAAGTCCACAGCCTTTGGCCCCAGAACAGCCGCGACCGGGACGAGAAGCGTGGTCGCGACGAGCGTCACGGAATAGGCCCAGGAGTACTGTCCCACGTACGCGGCGTCGAGAAAGAACTTGATGAACCAAGCGTCCATCCAGGTGATGAGATAAGCGGCCATGATCGAGACGGGCAGAAGCCTGCCGTAGGCCACGAGACGGCGAACGTCGCCGCTCCTCACGCGCAGGCCAGCCCAGGCCTCGCGGGGCACGAGCAGCCAGGCGAGGATCGCGGCCAGGGCGTATCCGGCGAGAGACGCCAGGTAGAGCGCCTCCCAGGTGGCGGACAGACCAGCGTAGATAAACCCGATCACTGCGACCTGAAGCAGCCGTTGCACGAAGACGGACGTTCCGAAGGCGAGGAAGCGGCCCGTGGCCTGAGCGGCCACCCCCCCCATGTCTGAAAGCGGCATGATCGCAAACGACATCACGAGGAAAAGAACCGCGACGCCTTCGCCCACATCGGCCCATTCGGCCAGGACGGGACCCAGGAGCACGGCCGCGGGCACGAGCAACGCCAGCAGGCCGCCATGAAGGGCCAGGCGGGCGCCGAGAAATCCGCCGATTCCGCTCTTCGCGGTGAATTCCTCGCGCCCGTAGCGCAGAAAGCCTTGGTTGGGCCAGGCGAGCAGCGCGCCCACGACCACCTGGGCGCAGGATAAGACAAGTATGTAGCGGCCGTAGACTTGTGGCGGAACCACGGCCGTGACCCCGGCCAGAAACAGGGCCGCCAGAAGGACGCTCAGGATGCGCAGCGCGCCCACTGAAAGCACCGCTCGCGTGTAGTGCACACTCTCCCCGACGGCGGAAAAGACGTTCGACGCGGAATCGCCAGCGCGAAACGCGTCCCGCCTGGTTCTAGGCCTTGGGCCGCCCAAGCGGCAATAAAACCTCTCGCTCGAGCCTCTCGAACTGCTCGGCGCGGCCGATGTGCGCGCCTACCGCCTCGGGCAGAGGCGGAATGCCCCCTTCGGCGCGCTTCTTATCACGCATCGCCAGAAGCCAGGAACGCACCTCGTCCTCCGTCTTCAGGACCGCTCCGGCTCCACGCCGCCTGATCTCGTCGGGCGCGACCCCCTCCTCGCGCCCCAGGCAGAGGATGGGCCTGCGCGCGGCAAGGTATTCAAAGAGCTTGGAGGTAAAGACGCCCGCCTCGCCGTCGTTGTTCCACAAAAGCAGAAGCAGGATGTCCGCCTCGGCTTGGCGCCGCAGGGCCTCGGCGTGCGACACGGGCGGGTGCGTCTCGACGACATCTGCAACGCCGTGGCGCTCGGCGAGTTGCAATACCTCGGGCATCAGGTTGCCGTAAAAAACGACCCTGAAATCCGAGCGCGCCTCGCCCAGACTCCCCAATGCCTCGAAGAGCAGGGACGGATCGCGCTGCTTGGGATATACGAGGCCCGTATAGATGATCTCGACCGGCCCATCCGCCCGTCGCGCAACGGATTCGACGGCCGGGACGTCGGCGAGGTCGATGCCGTTGAGAATCGTCGCCACGGGCTTGCGATATCTCTTCCGAAGCGCGTCAGCCAAGGGCTCGGAGACCGTGACCAGGGCATCGGCGTGGCCAAGGAGCGACTCTTCGATGCGTTCGTCGATCCAGCGGCGCGGCGCGGGCATGTCGTAGTAGTGGCTATCCACCCATAGGTCGCGCATTTCTGCGACCCAAGGGATGCGGGCCGACTTCGCCACCCCCTTGGCCACCAGAAGTGAGGTGACAGGCATGGCGCTGGCGTAGATCATGTCAGGCTTCCAGGCGCCCACGATCTCCCTGCCCGCGGGTATGGCGCGCAGGCACCAGCCCACGTAGCGGTCAGGGATACAGAACAGCGTCTGGAAATACTTGTAGAGAATTCGCAGCCAGTCGCCGTGGCGCATGGTTCCGCTGCGGTACTGCCGCTCCAGGGGAGCGAGTCCCTTGCGCAGACGCGTCGCGAAGGGCAAGGGCACTTCCGTGACCACCCCCTCGGGCAGATCGACCGGCAACGTCTGCGGACAGCCTGGATCGCGCCCAGCCAGAACACGGACCTCGTGACCCGTGCTCAAAAGGTGCTTGACCAGCGCTCCGACCCGGATGGCCCCGGGGGCGTTTGTGGGCGGGAAGAACCAGGAGACGATCAGAATCTTCATCGAAAATTTATCCAGACTGCCTTGGGCTTGTTTCATGACGTTTCATACGCACCCGAAAACCGTACTTATCAATTTTGCGGGAAAAAGAAACCGTGTTTGCGAATGACAGGAAAAGCTACTCCTGCGCAGATCGGCGGGCAGGAGGTCAGAAGTCACGAGCGTCCGCCGACTCCGGGAGCCGACAACGCCGCGCCCGCCCCCAGAGCCATGCCCCATATGACCCACAAATATCGCTGGAACATGACATCGGTGGGCAAGGAAGCAAGCCCGAGCAGAAGCAGGGTTCCAAGGCCGAGTAGCTGCATACGTCCCCCGTCTCGTCGCCATGTTCGCCAAAGCGCCCAGAGACTGCCCAGATACAGCCAAGCGAAGAACGCGAATCCCACGGCCCCCGTCTCCGTGAGGAGCCATATCGGAGAGGAGTGAATAGTCGAGGCGTATACCGAACCACGTCGTTCCACCTCCTTGGCGTAGACGACTCCCACTCCGGCTCCCGTCGCCGGCGAGTCGCGCCAATGGCTCAAAGACTCGCGAAACAACTCGATTCTGTAATCGAGAGACTGCGCGCTCACGACATGGTAGCCGAAAGCGTCAGTTGTGCTGAGCTTCACCTTTTTCGGTTTTTTCTTGGGCTTACCCGCTGCATTCTGCGCCTGCACAGCGTCGTTCCCGAAGCTCGGCCACGGAATGATTCCAGGCTTGGAGACCATGGTCACATGCAAAACCACGGGTATGACCACAATGAGCGCCACACGCCGCCACGACAGCAAGCGCAACAGGGGAGCCACCGCGAGCACCAGCAGAAAAAGGATCCAGCCTGTGCGCGAAAACGAGGTCAGCTCCGCAAAGGCGAAAGTCAGGCATATCGAAATATCCAATTTTTTGTTCGCGCGCGCCACGCCGCCCATGGTCAAATAGACGAAAAAACAGACTGCGATCAAAATACCAAACGAGTTGGGATTGCTCAGCAACCCCGTGTTGCGGGGAAACGAGATGCCGATGATCTTGAGCGCATTCAGGTAATAGGCGAGGCTGCTGCCAGCGGCGATGAGCGCCGCGATGCCCCAGAATCCTGTGAGAAATGTCTTTGTCCGCCGTTGGCTCGCGGCCAGCCAAGCCCCGACGAAGAAGTAGCCGAGGACGACGACCCAACCCGCTCCCCTGTTGACCACGGCCCAACTTGTCCATTCGCCGAGATGCGCCCTGCCGATGAGCAGGCCGCAGGCAAGCCAGGCGCTGAACCCAAGACAGACAGGCGCAAACCACTGCATGTGCAGGCGAAAATCCCAATTCCTCCGCCATAACGCCCAGGCCCCAATCAGCACCAGCAAGGGGGCGAGAAAATCCGAAACCCCGACGCGCACGGGAAGACCGATTCCGGTAAAATTGAAAGTCGCGTTCAGGCTCGCCCCAAACAGCAGACATGCCGCCGCCTGCATCACGCCCGGTTCGCGCGGGTCGTCTTGCAACGGGCTGGACGCAGGGGCGTGTGCGTCGACCGAAGGCTCGCCGTGGCTCATATTGCTGAACGCTACCATTTGCTTCCGTAGCACGCGATTATAGTTTGAAAGCCCTTGATGCAAAGAAAACCTTCGACCGTTGCCCCGATACGTGAACACGGGGTGGAACACAAGCGAACGCACACCTCCCTTGACATCTTTCATCAGGGCATCCCGGCAAGACCGCCTGCGCCAGGGAGCGGGGCCGGGCGGTCTTGCCGGGGCCGGACAACAGGGATAGAAGCAGCCCGATGGGACTCGTCATTACAGGACTTCACGTGCGTTTGGGCAGCCGCGAGGTGCTTCGGGACGTCTCCCTTGCCGCTGCTCCCGGCGAAATCCTGGGCCTTTACGGCGGCAACGGCGCGGGCAAGAGCACGTTGCTTCGGACCGTGGCCGGGCTCGTGCGGCGTGAGCGCGGCGAAGTACTCGTTGCCGGGCGCGATCCGGACGGCGCGGCCGAGGCCAGGGCGCACCTCGCCTACCTGCCCGAAACCCCGGCCGTGACGCCCCACCTGAGCGGAAAGGCCCATATCGACCTCGTGGCCCGGCTCTTTGCCCGCGATCCTGCCCCGGCTTTTGAGGCCGCAAAATCCCTGGGCCTTGCCCCGCGCCTTTCCGGACACGTCGGGGGCTGGTCGCAGGGCATGCGGCAAAAGCTCATGCTCTGCCTGGCCTGCCTGGGCACCCCCGGCTGTGTGCTCCTGGACGACCCCTTGAACGCCCTGGATCCGCCCTCCCTCTCCGCCGCGCTCGGCCTGATCCGAAAACTTGCGGATGCCGGGGCGGCAGTGCTCCTGGCCGGGCAAAGGCCACGCGAGACGATCGGGCTCATCGACTCCTTCGCCGTGCTGCACGAGGGCCGACTGAACGGGAGCGGACGCCTGGAGCGCGGCGGTGACGGCACGGCCCGCATCGACGGCCATGACGCGGTCGAACGCATCGAGACTTTCGTGGAGGCCGCATGGAACTGACGTTCCTCACGAGAAGCGGCCTTGCCCGGGCGCTTGCGGCCGAATTCAGACGCAGTTCCACGCGCGCTGGCGTGTGGCTTTCACTCGCCTGCGTGGGACTCGTCGCGATGCTCACGGCCGCCATTCTGCCTGGCGGCGGCGATCTTGCGGCCTTGCGTTCGGCCCAGGCGCTCACGGCCACGCTGTGGCCGCTTCTGCCATTGACGGCCGCAGCCCTGTCCCTGGCTCAGGAGCGCCAATCCGGTTTCCTGGCGCTGCTCGCATCCGGTCCCGTGGCCCGCTCCCAGCTTCTGGCGGCCAAGGCCCTCGCCCTGATCGCCTATCTCGTTCTAGGCGCGGCCGCGCTCTTCGCCGGCGCAGCCCTGGGCGCAACGCTTACGGGCGGCATCCAGCGCCCGTTTCTGCTGGCAGCGACAGCCGCACTCTCGGCCCTGACGCTCGCGCCCATGATCTCGCTCGGCCTGGCCTGCGCCGTGTTCGCGCGCTCCCCGGCCCAGGCCGCCCTGGCCGCGCTCTCGCTGCACCTGCTGCTGGACACGGCGGGCAACGCCGTCGGCTTTGGGAACTTCACCCACACGACGCTTTGGGGCCTGCCCTTCGAGCGGGCTCAGGAAGCCCTGGCCGGGCTGCCACCCGCTCCCTTGTCCGGCGTTTCGCTGCTGGCCTTTACGGCCTGGGCGCTCGCCCCGCTCGCCCTCGCCCTGGCCGCCTTCAGGCGGACGAATCTGCCATGAACCGCGTCCGCCTCGCGCTCGCCATGGCGCTGCTCGTCCTCTGCGCCCCGGCCTTGGCCCGCGAGCCGCGCGCAATCGTCTGGGAGCTGCCCCAGCCGATCGATCTCCTTGCTCCGGCCGGTGTTCGCGCCCCACTGCCCGGCGAGGGGCGTGGTCCCGCGCGTGTCTGGCTTGCGGCCTCATCCGGAGCAGATTTCTATCTCGCGGCCGACGGCAACCTCCCAGGCGACGTGGACGTGGTTTCCCTGCCGCTCAGGCCCGAAGCGCTCTTTCCCGCAGTCTTTCGAGAACGTGCGGCCGTGGCCGCCTGCGGTATCGGAACGGCCGTGTTCGTGGACCTCGACTCACTCGCCCTGGCCGTGCCGGACTTCCTCGACTACACGACCGAAAACGGTCTCGGCGATGTACTCTGGCAGGCCGAGGACCTGAACGGCGACGGTTTGACCGACCTGTGGGGCACAAACGGCCAGAGCCTTTACGCGGCCCTGCAACGACCCGACGGCTCCTTTGCGCTCCTTTCGCGCGACCTGCCGCCCCCGGCCGCGCCCACGCCGCGGCTGCGCGAGCTTTGGCGGGTCAGCGCCAGGCGCGTGGCCCACGAACTCTCATCGCGCTCATCCGTGGAGCACCGCATCTGGGCCGACGACCTGACGGGCGACGGCCGCCGCGAACTGGTCGTGCTGAGCGAGGACGGGCACGGTCGGCGAGCCGATATCCTGGGCGTGGATTTTGCGGGATTCAGCTTGGTCCGCGCCCTGGACCTCGCCTCCCTGGGAACCCTCGGCGACGCCTTCCTGCTCACGCCCGAGGCCGGATGCGCCCTTGCGGCCGCGCGCTTGCGCCTTGTCCTGCCAGGCGAGGAGGACGCGCTCGCGCCGACCTACGTGCTCGAACTCTTCTCCCTCTCGCAGACCGCCGCCGCGCACACGCCCCATCTGCGGCTCTCATCCTCTTTTTTGCCCGGCTTCATGCCGCTCGTCCAAAGCCCGGACGGCTGGCATTGGATATCCCTCATCCCGCGCCTGCCCGCCACGCCCGGCGAGACGGCCCGCCTTGCCGCCGAGGGAACCATCGGGATGACCCTGCGCGCGTCCAGGCTCGACCGCCATGGCGCGCGCCATGACACGAGCGTCGCCCAGGTGCGCCTCTCCCTGGGCACAAACCCGAGGACCATGCGCGGCGGCTTCACCTCGGCCGTGGCCGGGCATCCCCTCCTCGCACGCCTGGACGCGGACGGCGTTCTGACCATGATAGCGCCCCAGGGCGAACGCAGCGTGAAGGTAGGGCCTGGCGCGGCGCTCGTAGGCGCGGCGGATGTGAACGGCGACGGGCAAGGCGAGGTGCTGGTGCTCAAACCCGGAGCGCGGCGCGTGGAGGCCTTGGCATGGCGGCCCTGAGCCTGTTCACGCTTTTGTGGCTCGCTCTCGTCTCGCCTCCGGCGTCCTGGGCCGTGGAGGCCGAGGATTTCCTAGGTTCCGTGCGCGAGCAGGTCAGTGTGCAGCACCGCTCCGCCGCGTCACTGCTCCTGGCTCCCTATCGCCCCACGGCCGGGCAGGAGCCGTTGCGCCGCACCGGCCCGCTCGATCCCCTGCTGGCGCGGCGCGCCAGCAACGCGCAGACCCGCGTGCTGCTCCTGGAACACAGCGACGAGATCCCAGCCGAGCTCGTGGTCATCTCCAACGCCCCGCACGGCGGTTTCCTGCACGAGGCACGGCCCGGATTGCAACGCGGCGGCTTCGCCGACGCCCCGCACCTCTCCCTGACGACATACGGCTCGTCGTGGCTTTCGGGCGATTTCCTGCCCCTGGACGAAACCGGAATTCCGGGACGGCTTGTCGTGGAGCCGTCGCCTTTCGGCCTTTTCGGGCTGCGCAGCGCCACCCGGCTGGCCTATCATCGCTGCGGCCCGGAACTCGACGGTTGCGCCGACAGGCCGTTCTGGCGGTTGGCCGCCAAGGGCGCGCTCGCGCCCGGAGCGGGCGTGCGCGACGTGAACGGAGACGGTCGGCCGGACCTCCTGTTCGTGGACATTCTGGCCGATGCCGTTTCCACGGGTGGGGCACTGGCCGATTTCATCTCGGGCCGCGCCTGGATCGTCTTCCGGCTGCACCTGCAGCGCGAGGACGGCCGCTATTCGGACTCCCCGGATCATGAAGCCCGGCTGCGCTTCGGCGTCCGCACGCCGCCACGCTTCACCTGGCACGAGACGGACGGCCAGGGACCGCGCCTTCTCCTGGGCGATCCCGCCGCGCCGTGGGGTACGCTCGCCTGGCGCGAAGGCCGGGGATTGGTCGCCACGTCGCCCTGAAAAGCGCCCCAACTCTCACGTCTTTGCAAACAGCGGACGGCCGTGTATAGGAGTGTCATGGATCTCAGCAACCCCAAATCAGGCGGCTCGTCCATGAAGGAAGACAGCGAGAAGCCGGGATTCGAGCATTGCCACATCCAGGGATCGACCGATCCGCTCGTGTCGCTGCTGCAATCCGTCCTGCGCCATTGCGTACGCATCCTGGCCCTGCTCATGACCCTGGTCATCGTCTGGGGACTGCTCGACGTGGTCCACGTGCTGTGGCAGCGGCTCAACGCGCCGCCCTACATGCTCCTGAACATCAACGACATCCTGGCCACGTTCGGCGCCTTCATGGCGGTGCTCATCGCCATCGAGATCTTCGCCAACATCGTGGTCTACCTCGAAGCCCACATCATCCACATCAGACTCGTGCTGGCCACGGCGTTGATGGCCGCGGCGCGCAAAGCCATCGTGCTCGACTTCCACCAGACAAGTTCCGCCCACGTCTTCGCCCTGGCCGCGATCATCCTGGCGCTGGGCCTTTCCTATTGGCTCATCGCCCGCAAGCAGGGCGGGGGCGACCCCTTCTGCCGCCCCATCGAGGGCAGCCTGTGGTCGCGGCGCAGGGCCGAGAAGCGCGCCCGCGCCCGGCAGGCCGAGGAAGCGCAGCGGATGTCCCAGGCTTCGCACAGCCTGGACCGAAACGAATAGCAGGCCGCCCCCAAAAGTCCCATCTGCTGCGTCGCCGCGAAACGTTCAAACCCTCGCATACCAGTAATACGCGTCGGGCCCGGAGTTTTCTTGCGCCTTGCACCTGGAGCTTTTTGAACGGCCTGCGAAACCGCTGCTTGTCAATAGTCACATAAGAATCACAAGCCTTGCAGCTTGACGCAGGCTCGGCAAGGCGCAGGCGCGGGGTTGTCGGCAAAAAAGGCCGCAAGCCGCGCCGGTGCCTCGCGCAGCCTGCGCCGCCCCTCCTCGTCGCGGCCAACGCTTCCCCAGGTCGCCTCGGCAAAGGCGTCGCGCCGCGCAAAGGTCGCGCGAAAGGCCTCATAATCCGGCCGGTTCCAGATATCCTCCAAGTCCGTCTCAAAGACGTTGCCGAAGATCATCTCCGGCGGGCGCTCTGGCGGTTCGGATTTCAGGGGCAATTGCAGGAAGATGCACGGGCTCACGGCCCCGCTCGCGCCGATGGTCAGGTTGCGGGTAGGATCGTTGGCGCAGACGGCCTTCTCCTCTGCCTTGCACTCCACGCGGGTGAAGGCCTGCCGCCGCCAGATGGCCCCCCACAAGGCGCGGCGCGCGGCCGAGCGCTCGCTGGCGCCTGGCCGCAAAAGGTGGCGCTCGTGCTCTTTGGTCGGCAGAAACGTCGCGTTCACGGCCAGGCAATCGTCCAGCCCCAGGCGCTTGGCCAGGGCCACCACCTCGGGCAGTTCCTCGATGTTCTCGGGCTGCTGCAGAAAACTCACGGTCAGGCGCACGGGCGCGCCCATCTCGCGCGCCAGGGCTCGCGTGCGCGCGATGCGTTCAAGCAGGGCCGAAAGATCGGAGGGCGGGCGCAGCCGGGCATGGGTCTCCGGTTTCGCGCCGCTGATGGAGACCGTGAGCAGCGGCAGCCCGGCGCGCAGGAGTTCGCGGGCCATGCGCTCGTCCAGCAGGCAGCCGTTGGTGGTTATGGTGCAGCGCGCCCCGGCCTCCGTAAGGCGCGCGACCATGCGCGGCAGCTCCGGGTTGCACAGCGGCTCGCCCCAGCCCTGAAGCACCACGAGCTCGGACCTGGCCAGCGCGGGTACGAGCGGCTCCAGGCGCTCGAAGGGGAAATGGGCGTTCTCCCAATGCGCGGCAAAGGCCGTGCGCGGGCAGGTGGGGCAGCGCAGGGTGCAGTGGGTGCTCGGTTCGAGCTGGACCACGGACAGACGCATGGGCGCGGCCACGGCGGCTCCTTGCGGATCGGATGCCATGCACGTTGCCCCTGCTGCCCGGTCCGCGTCAAGAGCCCAGGACTGAGACGCACGCCGTCTGGGCCGCTGGCACCAGGACGAGATTGACGGCACACCCCCTTGACACGAACTAGCCGACCGGTCTATTTCAGGCCGCATGAAGCGCGACGCACGACTCGCCATCCTCGAAGCCGGGGCCGAACTGGTCCACAAAAAGGGCTTCCACAACACCGGCATCAAGGAGATCCTGGATCTGGCCCAGGTGCCCAAGGGCTCGTTCTATTTCTACTTTCCCAGCAAAGAGGCCTTCGGCCTGGCGCTCATCGACCATTTCCGCGACAGCCGCGCCCCGATCATCGCGCAGATCCTGAGCGATCCGACGCGGCCGCCCCTGAAACGCCTGGCCCGCTTCCTGGCCGGGGCGCGGGAGCGCTTCGCGAACTGGGGCTGCGAGCGGGGCTGTCCGTTCGGCAATCTGGCGCAGGAATTGTCCGACCTCTCGCCCGCCATGCGCGAGGCGCTGCGCGCCTCGCTGGACGGCCTTTCGCAAAGCATCGGCCGGGTGCTGGCCGAGGCCGCGCGGCAGGGCGATCTGCCAGAAGGCCTCGATCCGGAGGAGACGGCGGCCTTCATCATGGACGCCTGGGAAGGGGCGATCCTGCGCATGAAGGCCGAAAAGAGCGTGGAGCCGCTGCTGCGTTTCGAAAAGCTGCTCTTCGCCCGCGTCCTGAACGCTCCGCTGTGCGGCGGGCAAACGGAACAGGAGACCGCGACAGGCTGACAGCCGCCGCGCCGCGCAGGCCGGGAGAACCGGCTGCCGCGTTGCGGCGTTTTCTTTCGGCAAGGGACAAGACGACCGGTCTACTACTGGCGGCGCAACATCTGGAGCCCGCGACTCCGAGACGACCGCAACCACCTCTAACCCCAAGGAGCATGCCATGTACCTGATCGACACCGTTTCCCGCGAGGACGCGACGGGCGTGGTGGCCGCAGCTTACGGCCACATCCCGCCGCAGATCGACATCCCCGTGCCGCTTCGACTCATGAGCGCGAGTCCGGCCCTCATGGAGCGTCAAACTGGCGTCATCGGCTATTTCCGGGCGCACGAGCGCCTTTCGCCGCCGCTTTTGGCCTCCATCCGCTACGTGGCCTCGCAAAAGACGGGCTACGCGCCCTGCGCCGTGTTCAACGCCGAGCTGCTGCGCGCCCAGGGCATGAGCGAGGCCGAGATGGCCAGCCTCTCCTGCAAGCCAGCGGAAACGCCGCTCGAAGAGAGCGAGGCCGCCCTGCTGGCCTTCGTGACCAAGTCGCTCGACGAGCCACAAAGCATCGCGCGCGGCGACGTCGAGGCGCTCTTGGCCCTCGGCTGGCGCGAGTCGGACGTCCTGGACGCCGTGACCATGGCCGCCAATATGCTGGCCTACACGCACGTCTACCAGACCTTCGTGCGGTCCTAGCAGGCTGCCCAAACGGCCTCGCGTCCGGCGGCCTCCCACGGAAAAAGGGAAGCCGTCGGGCGCGGGGCCGCGCAGCCGGAACGAGTTCGGCCAGCCGGGATGCTCCGCGCCATGCCCGGACCGAAGTCGGGGCAACCGGGCCAGGGCAACCGGAGTAGCCGCAGCCGGGCAGGGACCGAAACCGGGAAAGACGCGGCAGGCCGGGATGACATCCCGTCCCATCTGTTTTCATCCACGCCGGTATGTGCTAGGCGATTTGTCGCCCAAGTGAGATATGCTGAGGCGGGAGAGGCTACGGCGGGAGCGGGAGTGGCATGGCGTAGGCAGGCGGGATGTTCGGACGGGCAAGGCCCGGCCAGCATGAGCGACACGGCAGGATGGGGTGATTCATGGACTTCGCGCGGCGGATCGCCGAATACGACCTGATGCGGGCCTATGCCTGGTGGCGTGGCCTGCCCGGCCTAGTGCGCGGCATGGTAGTGCAGCAAGAAGGACAAACGCTCTCGGCTTTCGCCTGCACGGATGCACCCCATGGCTGAAAGCGGCATTGTCAGAATCTACCGGAAAGTATCTTCTTTCTATTTCTCTCTTCTCCCCGAACCCTTCTTGTGGTTCTTGCTCCTGATCTGGCTGATGGGCGCTCCGCCTTTTTTCACCGAGTTGTCCTTGCCGATTTTAGATAAGCTCTCCCTCTCTACATGTGCAAAGGACCTTAGCATACCGATTTTCATCCTATTGTTCTCTCTCGCCACAGGGATACTTCTTTCACCAAGAAAAAGCTTCTTGGTAGGCGCAGTGCTCTCCTTTTTGAATATTATTTATAATACGTTTATGATTTTATCATTTTTTGAAATTATCCATTTTAAATACATAGCCGTACTCGTTTTTTTCTTTCTATATATTCCAAAATCAATTTGCATGATTTATGGGTGCATGATATCTATATCAATTTCAACAATATATATTTTTGCTTTCTCCTCGCCTGGCCTGCTACGGAATAAGGCAGGCCAGACGGATTGATTATTTTACAAGCGCACGTTTTGCCCCTCCAGTGAATGTTTTTCCGGCAGCGTCGTTTATAATTTCAATGACATCATCACTTTTTACTTCTGCCTCAAAATCTGTCTTTCCCACGAGATTGCTAGCTTTTCCGACAACTTTGCTGTAGTAATGCTGTATTGTGCTCTCCCCTAGGTTCTTGAGCGAGGAGATTCCGAGCGCTTTGCCCGCCTTGACGGCTCCCTCGGCTATGACCTTGAAGTTCTCGGGTTTTTTCAGCGCCTCCTTGAGCGCCGCCGCGGCCGCCTTGCCGCCGACCTTGGCTCCCGACCCAAGGACCGCGCCCAGGCCCGCGTATTCCAGCACCTCCAGTCCGCTGTGCATGAGTCCGCCGAGCAACGCGCCGATCTGCGCCATCTCCTCGGGCATCGCCTCGCCGTTTTTGTCGCGCATCGTGCTGAATTCTTTGTAGTACTTGCCAGCAGACGTCTCGAACTCCCGCTGCACCGCCGCCGAGCCGACTATACCAAGTCCCCCGGCAGCAGCGACGCGCCCCGCCTTGTCCGCCTTGTCCTGGAACTCCTCGTTGGCCACAGTGATGAGCCAATCCATGGCGTTCTTCGCCTTCACCTCGGGCGGAAGATCCCGTTCGAGGCGTTCGAGACGGTCGTTCTCCTCGTCCGTGATCGTCTTGTTGCGCCTCTTGTTCCACAGCGCATGGATGTCGTCCTGCATCCGGCCCCGGTCCCGCGTGTACTGGCCCAGACTCTTCTCGTCGTTGGACACGGCGTTCGCCAATGTCTGCGGGTCAATCCCGGCCTGGGGAGTGAGGGCGGCGTTCACCAGGGCCGGGTCGGGCCGCCGCCGCGATTCGACCCCCTCCAACTCGGCCCAGACCGCCTTGCGCGCATCCCGGCCCAGCACCATCTCCGAGACGAACGTGCGTTGCAGTTGCTGCCGGTATTCCTCGCGCTGCGCATGGACATCGCGGTTGAGGTCGCCGGTTTCCGGAAACTTCAAGCGCGCCATCTGGTCGATGAGCGCCCGGATGTTCTCCTGCTGCACGATCTCCACGTCGGGAACGATATCGTGGTCGTAGTCCCTCTCCCGCAACGCCTGCGGCTTATCCGCGCCCAGTTGTCTGAGCCGCCAGTCCTCGTGACTGTCCGAAGCAGGAGCGGCAGGCTCGGCGGGGGCCGGAGCGACAGGAGCCGAAGCCTGGGCGGCGGGGTCGCCAGGGGCAGCCGGAGCCGGGACCGGGGCAACGGGTTCGGTCACGCCGGGATGTTCCGCGCCGGGCGCGGCGGGCGGCGACTGCCAGTCCCGTGTCTGGTCGAGCAAGGCCTCGCGGAAGCGCTGCGCCTGTTCCCCGGAGAGGTGCTTCGCCCGGCGCAGGTGGTCCAGCGCCCCGGCCGGGTCGTCCTGCGCCAGTTCCCAGAAGCGCTCGGTTTCCCGCTGCGCCCCCTGCTCCTGCTCGCGGGCGTGGTTCCGGCGGCTGGCGGCAAAGGCCACGGCCAGCCGGTCGCCCAGATGCGCCGCGTCGTCCGGGCTCAGGCCGTGGCGGGCGGCAAAACCCGGATCGCGCAGCGCGGCGCCGAGCGTTTCGGCATCCGCGTCGTGGCGGATGGCCGGGGCCACCTCCTGCCAGGCCTGGTCGATCCGTCTGCCGCGCAGCGCCTCGCCGATCTCCGCGTCCAGCCTGCCGCGCTCGGGATCGTGGAAAAACCCGCCCCAGCGATCGAGCAAAACCCTCGCCGCGCCGGGATCGTCGGCAAGGCGCGTCTGCACCGCCTTGCCGAGCACAGTCGAGGCCAGGCTGCGCACGTACTCGCCCCGCTTCGTCTCATCGTCCGGCCCGAAGAGCGCCGCATGGCGCACGGCCTCGTCCAGCTCACGCTCCACCAGTTCGGGATATGCGGCCAGCCGCGCCGCGCCAGGCGGCCTCCTGGCCACTGGAGCCCCGTCATAGATAAGCCAGCACCCCTCCTTCCATTCTCAGGAAAGAGGGGTGAGATGCAGAAGCGCTGGTGCTTTTCAGCCTAACTCATGCTAATCGGCAGCCACAGAAGGGTTCGTCTGCATTGCAATATCTGATGAAACAGCCTCTCGCACTTTGGTTGAGTTAGCTACTCGCTCGGCCAACCTTTCCATTGTGTCTCTTGTCGTCTCGTATATAGCCCGAGAAAGGACTTCTGCCCCTCCTCCGCATCCAGCTCCGGAATCGCCTTCCGTCGTTCTGTTTCCGCCAACTGTCGTATTGACAAGAGTTTGATTATTTTTATCCTTTACAACAACTTCAATGACCATATCGCATGTGCCAATTCCAGTCCCAGACCAAAAGCCCATTGCGAATCGTATGCTCGGCTCGAATCTCTTCATCTTAACGAAAACGACACCCTGAGCTCCATCTTTTCCCATCATCTCAACTGTTGGCATGTGATCAATCTCTTCTATGTTTTCAAAAACATTTTGAAGAGTCGCACGAACTGATTGCGATACAGATGAATCAACAGTCAATGGATATGAATGTGCGCTGCAAACGTAAGATGATGGTTTGATATCCCTATGGATATTTTTCATTCCAGAATCCGACACAAGGTAGAATTTACCTGGAATTTTGTCCTCATAGGTCGAGTAGATGTTTGTTGCGGGAGAAACTTCGGTTGGGACCTTATAGCTACAGGCAGATACAAATAGCGACAACATAACAATGAACAGCGACGTGATACGCATTTTACCCCCCTCGCTAAGTAAGAATGACGAGAAATATGATTATTACCACCAACTATCATTCGATTGTAAATGGGGGTAAATATGTATTTACATCTGTATGATTGCAACAAAAAGCCTTCGCCTCTCTTGCTAGAAATCATTAGATATTTTATTTCGCAGTAGCATTATAATGGCAATATATTATATCGCATAAAAACGTGCCGACGGGTCACATCTTAAGATCGTCAATGAGTTACGATTCCAAGTATGACCCTCGTTTTCCTACTTCCACAAAACAGGGCGGCTCCGCACGGAGCCGCCCTTCATCGTCTGTCGTCACTTTAGCGGTCCGCTACCACCAATTGTATTTGTGGCCGGAAGCCAGGGTGTTGTGCGTGAGGCCGAGCAGGCCCTGGGTGAGCGAACTCATGGACGAGCTCCGGATGGCCCCGGCCCTGGCCGCGCCCTCCATGTCCGCGAGCAGCCCGCCGTGCCGGTACGTCTCGGCGCGGTGCAGGAGATTCTGCACGGCATAGTCGCTCTTCCACTTCTCGGCCTCGGCGTGGCCCGCGTAGTCCGCCGCCACCTGGCCCAGCACGTCCATGGCCGAGCCGTCCTCGTCCAGCAGGCTCACACCGCTTCGCGCCATGCGCGCCCGAAGCGCGCCGCTCTGGCCCGCGCCCTCCTGGCGGATGGCCGCAAGCCGCTTCTCGGCCATCTTCTTCTCCAGATCGGCCTGCTGCTCGGCCGCCAGGGCGTTGTTCTCGGCCATCTGGCGCTGGTATTCGGCGGCCTGGCGCGCCGCCTGGGCCTGCGCCTGGGCCTGGGCCTGGCCCGAGATCATCCCCACGCCCGTGGTGGCGATGGAGCTCGCCAGAATCCAGGGTTCGATTCCGCTCATGATCCGTCCTCCCGTGTGAGTGCGTACAGGTGCAGGCGCGCGCCCGGCAGCATGCAGGCCATGCCCGGCTCCAGGGTCTCGCGCCGAAATCCAAGTCGGTTCAGCCAGCGCCGCGAGCGCGCGTGTCCGGCCAGGCACAAGGCCTGGACCCGCGAAAGGCCGTGCCCCGCCACGAGCGCGCCAAGCGTGCGCCGCACCGCGCGGTGAAAGGCCAGGGGAAAGCGCTCCACGGCCTCGCCCGTGAGCGCCCAGGCATCGCCCGCGCGCGTGCCGTCGGGCCGCACCGGCCCGAGCATGATCCCGGCGCAGGCCACCACCTCACGCCCGCGCAGCAGGCTGAAGGCCGGGCCGAGTGCGGCCAGGCGCGCGGCCGTCTCGCGGTCGTGGCCGCCCTGAAGCCCGAAGGTCAGGCGCTCAAAGGCGCGCGGCGAAAGCGCGGCCAGGTGCGCGGGCGCAAACGGGACCAGCCGGGGCCGCGAATCCGCGTCCGGCCGCCGCGCGGCGCGGCGTTCGATGTCGTGCCTCATCGCTCCATGACCTCCAGTTCCGTGACCAGGGCCAGGACGGTCAGCGGCAGCGGCAGATCCTGGCGCACGAGCACGCCCGCCGAGGCGTCGTAGCCGCCGGGCAGGGCCACGCGCCTGTCGCCCGAAAAGAGCGGCACGGCCGCGCCCATCTTGTGCTCCGAGGTGCGGAACATGATCTCGTGCAGGGCATTGGCCGACGCGCCCACCTTGCAGCCAAGCGAATTGTGCAGCCGCACCCAGACGAGCCCCACGCGCCGCGTACGGCCCTGGCTCGTGCCCGCCTGGTCCGGGGCCTCGGGCCGCATGGGCGCGAGATCCGAGACGTAGCCAAGCCCCGCGTGCACCACGGCCGCCGGACGCTGCAACTCGATCTCGCCCGGCCCCCACTCGCGGCTGGCCCACGAGGCGGACGAGGCGTCGCCCACGCGCACCTCGGGCTGGACCATGCCGTCGGCCAACACCTGCACGGTCGTGCCCTGCAGATGCTCAAGGCCCGAGATAAAGGACGAGAGCCGGGCGTGGTGCATGGTCGCGGCCTGGCGAAGCGCCGTGGGCACGGCCGTAAGCAGCCGGACCGAGGCGCTGGACTCGTCCTGCACGCAGGTCACGCGCACCTCGCAGACCGCGCTCCGATCCATGCCGCCGCCCGGCAGCGCCGCGCGCAGCCTAAACCGCCGCCCCTCGTCCTGGACCGAGAACGGCGCGTGGCCCACGGCCAAGAGCACGGCCTCGCCTCCCGGCGTCCAGTCGGCGGCCGAAAGGGTCAGGGTGCGCGCTTGATCCTCGTTCCAGGCCGAGCACGAGAGCCCGGCGTCCACGAAAAAGGCCTGCTCGGCATGTTCGCCGCGAAAGACCGGGGCCAGCCGCTCCACGAAGCGCCGCGTCTGGCCTTGCGCGTCCGTGCGGCGCACCGCGAGCCAGACTTCGTCCTCCACCGCGCCGGGGATCACGGCCACGGACTCCACGGCCCCCTGCGTCTCGTGGCGCGACCAGCCCACGACCTTGTGCTCGCGCAGATATGTGAGGGCCAAAAGCTCTCCGTCGTCGCGCACGGCCCATACCGTGGAGCACGGGGCCTGCTGGTAGGCCCAGTCCACGATGGCGCGCTCGCCCAGGATGTGCTCGGAGAGGATGGAGACGTCCGTGGCCGCGTAGCCGTCCACGTCCAGGGAGTAGGCGAACTCGCGCACCACGTTGCCCGGCCGCTGCACGAAGAGCACGGTGCTGCCGATGGTCACGGGCGGGATCGGCGCGGAGCCGTGGGCCGTCTCGCGCGCGGTCTCCACGGACAGGGGCGAGAGCGGATCGCCGCCCGCGCCGCCAAGCGTCCATTCGCCGCCCACGGTGCCGAAGAGCAGCTTCTTTTGCGCGGGCAGCATCCAGACCACGGCGTTGATCCGGTCGGCGGCCACGCCGTAGGTCACGGCGTCGTCGTCCTTGAGCGGCGTGGAGATGTTGAAGTTCTCGTAGTTGGCGCTCTGCGAACCCCACAGCTTCTGCGGTTCGTCGCGCGAGGCCGCGAAGAACAGCCGCTGCTCGAAGAACTGTACGCAGGAGGGATACTTGCCGGGGCCGTCGAAGGGATTGCGCGCTTTGGGCGGCGTGTCGCCCACGTCGGGCTTGGTCTCGCCCTTGTCCTCGAAGCGCGTGCCCTCGGCCTTGCCGATCCAGCCGAAGACGCCGTTGACCTTGCGATAGACGTTGAACTCCCTGGCCCCCTCCACGGCTTCCCAGTCGAGCCGCACGTGGTTGGCGGCCGAGAGCGTGGCGTTGCCGTCCGCGACCACGGCCTCGGGCGAGGGCAGCGACTCCTCGCCGATCTCGTCGCGCACGGCCGTGACCACGTAGGCGTACTCGGTTTGCCCCGCCTGGCCCTGGCGCGCGGCCGAAAGCGTCGCCGGGGCGGCGATGCCGGGCCTGAAGTCCACCTCGGTCAGCCGCCAGTCCGTGTGGCCGTGGCGGGCCAGCTTGTGCGGCGGGTGGTCCGGATGGGCCAGGTACATCACGTCCGCGCTCTGGCAGTAGCGCAGCGCGCGGATGGTCTGGGCCGAGCCGTAGGGCGTGGCGATCTCGCAGACCTCCTCCCCGTCCAGGACCGGCCCGCCGCCGATCATGCCGCCCGCAAAAACGCGCATCCGGCCGCCTCCTTCGGCGTCGGCGAAGAATTCGAGCACGTAGGCCGTGTCCGAGGCCACCTCGAAGGGAATCAGGCGCGAGGCCGAGTCCTCGTTGCCGCAGGCGGCCACGAAGCGCGTGCCCGGCCGCCGATGGGCCGCGCCGTGCGGCCACAGGCAGAAGTTGACGAGCCGCTCGCAGCCCGAGGCGTAGCGTTCCTGATCCACGCGGCCCTGGAGCAGGGGCGAAAGCTCGCCGCCGTTGAAGCTGGTCTGCAGGATGATGCTCTTGCCCATGGCTACCTCCTCGCCTCGATCCAGGCCACGCTCGGCTCGCCCGCGGGCGCGCCCTGGTCCGCGTCGGTCTCGCGCGCGGCCTCGACCAGGCTCAGGTACTTTTCGAGCATGGAGCGTTCGAGCTTCTGGCTTTGCATCAGCGGCACGGCCAGGAGCGAGGCCAGGAGAAAGCTCAGGGCGCGCGTGAAGGCGGCCGGGAACACGGCCGATTCGGTCAGGTCACGGGTGTAGATGAGCCGCGCCTTGTCCACGTTGCACAGGATCAGCCGCCCGGCGGGCTCGAAGGGCGCGTCGTCGGTCAGGCGGCGGGCCTTCAGGCAGTCCGCGGGGCGCATGAAGGCGAAGGCGTAGCCAAGCGCCCTGGCCGTGGCCGTTTCGGCCACGCCGTGCACCAGGGCCAGGTCGGCCGCGCCCGTGGCGAAGGCCCAGTGGTGGGCCTCCAAAAGCTCGCGCCGCGCCCCGTGGTAGTGCAGGCGGCACAATCCGGCGGCCTTGGTGCGCTCGTGCGGCGCGGCGATGGTCTCATGGCCGAGCGCGGTCAGGGCCATGTTGCAGATGGCGATGTCGGCGGTCATCGGTTCGCTCCGGGATGCGGACCGCCCCGCGAAGCGCGTTCGCGGGACGGCCCGGTCGAGGTTTTCGGCCTGACTCGCAGGCCGTTCAAAAAGCGCCGGATGCACGGCGGCAGATGGCGTTCTTAGGACGGTCCGCTAGCGGGCCAGGTAGGCGAGCCAGCCGTCCAGGGCGCCAGAGGCGGCCGGGTCCGTGGTGGCCAGTTGCAGCGCGGCGCGGCGCTTGAGCGTGGAGGGCACGGCCAGGCGGCAGACGATCTGCCCGGCGCGCCAGGTCAGGGCCGCGTCCGTGGCCTCGGCCGTGAAGGCCCCGCCCGCCGGGGCGAAGTCCTCGCCGTCCTCGGCGTGGACCAGGCCGATGGTCAGGCTATGGCCCTGGGCCACCTCCACGTCCTCGCGGGCCGCGACCACGACCTCCAGGGCGCCCTGGGTGTTGCAGAAGTCGCGCGCGCCCTGGTTGCCCAGGGCCGAGGCGTTCTGGGGCAGGCTCTGGCCCTTGGCCAGATAGTCGTCAGCGGACTTGAGGGTCTGCTTGTACATGCGTTTCTCCTTTGGATCGTTGCGGTTAGTCGAGGGCCACGGCCGTCTCGGCCCCTTCGAGGAAGTTGTAGGAAGCGACGATGGGGATGCCGTTCCAGGCCTCGAAGGTCCGGTTCAGATCCTTGGTCGCGGGCAGGGTCTGCAGGCTGCCGCCGCCCTGGCCGTCGCCGGCCTTGTAGCGGTTGAGCATGTTCTTGCAGCGCATGTGCATGAACAGCTTGGTGTCGGCGGAGTCGGCCCGGACCATGGCCAGCAGGTCGTCCACCTGGGCGGCCGTGGGCACGTTGTCGGCGTTGATGTTGACGATGGCGGCCACGGTGCGCGGGTCCGCGATCTGGATGCCGAAGTAGCCCTTGACGCGCATGCCGAAGACCAGCACGCCCTGGGCGTTCTTGTAGAGCGCGCCGCCGTTGATGGGCAGCGAGTCGAGCAGCGAGCCGCGCTTGAAGCCCTCGGGGCTGTACAGGCCGCAGGTCACGCCGGGCTCGAAGCGCACGGCCAGGATGGAGTAGCAGGCGTCGGTCTCGGCCCCGGCCGAGAGCGCCGCGCCGTGGTCCAGGGCGAAGGCCCGGAAGTTGTCGTAGATGATCTTCTTCTCGGCGGCCATGCCCGAGGCGCGCAGGATGGCGTCCATCTTCTTGGAGAAGTACTGCTCCTTGCCGCCGAACATGCGGGCCTTGTCCTCGGGCACCTCGATCTCGCCGCCCATGATGGCCAGATCGACCTTCTTCAGGTCCGCGTCGGCCGCGATGACCGGCAGCGGCGCGTTCATCTCCACGAAGCCCGCGCCCTGGATGTTCGAGAGATCCTCGTAGGCGTTCCAAAGCCCGTGGCTGGCCTCGTCGAAGGGCAGCGCGTCCAGGATCGGGGCCTTCTCGGTCAGGGCGTCCACCTGCTTGGGCTGCTTGGTGGCGTACTGAACGGCCAGTTCCTTCAGGGTGCTCATGCTCATCTAGTAGTCTCCTCGTTCTGCGCGTTTGAACGCGTCGGTGATGTACTCCAGGGTGGTCATCTCCTCGGAGCGGGGCGCGGGCCCGCCGCCGTCCATGAGCCGGTCCTCGGCCACATGGCGGCCGAGCCAGTGCATGAAGCGGACGAACTCGGGCGAGCCGCCCGCCCACGATCCCAGGGTGCCCACCCAGTCCTTGAAGCCGGGCAGGTGCGCGTCCACGTAGGAAAGCGCGGACTTGACCTCGCGCATGTTGCGGCCGAAGTCGCGGCCCCACTCGGCGCGCAGCGCCTCCTCGCAGCGCTCGGCCATGTCGGTCTGGGCCGTCATGACCATGCGCACCTGAAAGGCGGCCAGCCTGCCCGCCAGGTCGGGCGCGATGCCCTCGTCGGCCGCGAAGTCCCGAAAGGCCGTCACGAGCGCCTCGTCCGGGGAGAACCCGTCCGGGAACTCGAAGGCGTAGTCCTCGGGCGCGTAGGACGCGGCCACCTTGGCCTTCCTGGCCTTGTCGTGCAGGGCGCGCTCCACCTCCCCGGCCTCGTGGTCCGCGCCATCGGGTGCGTCCACGGGGTCGAGCAGGAGGTTTTTCACGCGCGGCAGGTCCGCCCCGCCCTTCTCCTTGTCCCTTGCCTCTTCCCGGCCGGGCGCATGGGCCGTGGCCGGGGTATCCCATCCGGTGTCCTGGGTGTCCGCGCGTCCGGGTGCGTCCTGCGGCGCGGCGCTGTCCATGATTCCGGCGTGGTCCGTGATCTCGTGGGGCATGATCATCTCCTCCGTGCGGTTGCGGCCGCCGCCTCCCGGGCGTGGGCGCGGGCGGCCAGGGTCATGAGTTCCAGGTATTTGCGCGGGTGGGCCATGGCCATCTCGGCCTCGCGCTCGCGGGCGTAGTCCATGAGCGCGGCGTTGGCGTACACGGCCGCGCCGGGCACGAAGACCTGGCCGAAGGCCAGGGCCTGCTCGCGCCAGTGCCACAGCAGCCGAAGCCCCGCGCCCGAGGGCAGGCACATGACCTCGCGGCAGTCGGCCAGAAGGCGCGCCAGACGCTCGGCCTCGGGGCCGTGCGCCGGGCCGTGCGCCGGGCCGCCGCAAAGGTCTTCGCCGACCGGATCGTCGGCAGCCCCGCCGAGCGCGGCCTCGAACCCGGCCTGGGCGTAGAGCGCGAACTCCGGATCGGGTTCGGGCACGTGCAGCCGGGTCACGGCCTGACCTCCGCGTGGGGACCGGCCGCACCAGGCCTGAGCGCGGCAGGCGGAATGGGAAGGGCGGCCGCGGGCGGCGCGCCGCCCTCGCCCGGCCCCTCGCCCGGCCCCATGCCCGCGCCAAGCGGCATCCCTTCGGCCAGGGCCGCGCGCCTGGCGCGCAGCTCGGCCACCTCGTCGTCGGGCCTGACCACCCCCGAGGGCACGCCCGTGACCAGCGAGAGCTCGTCCAGGGCCTGTTCGAAGTCGATCTTGTCCAGAACCTCGGGCCGTCCGGCGGCCATGCGCCCGGCCACTTCCAGCAGTTGCATGATGGACTGCGAGCCCGAGAGCTTCTGGGCCTGGGAGAGCATGGAGACGTACTCGATCTTGAGCTCGCCCCCGGCGGCCGCGTAGTGCAGCACCTCGGGCGGCGCGGGCGGCAGGGCTCCGGCCGCGTCCAGAAGCTCGAAGCAGCGCAGGGTCAGGGGATCGAGCAGCTCGGAGTGCAGCCGCTCCACGATGGGGCCGAGCATGAGCAGCTTCTCGGCCTGCTTCTCCATGATCTCCGTGGCCGTGACGTTGGAACGGTCCATGGAGGAGATCATCAGGAAGAGGTCGTTGAAGAAGCCCTCGCGCACCTGGCGGCGCACGTCCTCGATCACGGCCGTGACCTCGGCGATGGAGACCCGCGACTCGTAGAGCGGGGCCAGCCCCTCGGCCTGCTGGGGGTTCACGTAGTTCTGGCCGCCGGGCACCAGGTTCAGCCGCTTGGCGAACTTGGAGGGCACGCGCATGGGCGGACGAAGCCCCAGATGCACGGCCTGAAGCCGCCCCTTGGCCATCTCCTGGAGCATCTTCACGTCCGGCAGCACGGTCATGCCCGGCCCCCGGCCGTATTCCTCGCCGCCGGTCACGTCCCAGCGCGGGCACAGGCAGGGGAAGCGGTCGTAGCCGCCCTCGTGCAACAGCCCGCCGCCCGAACGCGCAGCGGCCGCGCTCTCGAAGATGAGCGAGGCGAAGGGCTTGGCCCTGGCCGAAAGCCGCGCCTCGCCTCCTTCGGCGCGCGGGACGATGAGCTGCGTCACCTCCACCCGGCCGTCGCCGCGCGCGGCCGTGAGCATGCGCCGCGCGCCCTCCGAGAGGTTGTCCTCGCCGAAGCGCTCGGCGAGCCTTCGCGCGGGCCACGTGCGGCGCACGGCCACGGTGTCCGGCGTGCCCGAGGCGTCGCAGGCCAGGGCGTACTCGCCGAAGGTCAAGGTCGTAAAGCGCGCGCCGCGCTCGGGATCGGCCTCGCAGAACATGCAGCCCGTGCCGAAGGCCCCCAGTTCCAGGTAGAGCCCGTGCACGCTCTGGTAGAAGTTGGAGCGGGCGTACATGCCGTACATGGCCCGCTCGGCCGCCTCCAGCCAGTGGCGCACCGGCCCCCACTCGCGCAGTTCCTTGTCCGCCAGGCCGAGCCGGAACCAGGGCCGGGCCGGGCTGGTCAGGCCGCCCATGAGCCCGGCGGCCATGATCTGCACGGCGCGCGTGGCCGTGGAGTCGATGATGCGGCCCATGCGCTTGCCGCCCTCGCGGCCCTGCTCGTGTCCGGCGAAGCGCCCCTTGTCGGGCAGCACGTATTCGGCCACCTCGCGCAGGTGCTCGTCCCAGGAACGGCGGCGATCCCACAGGGCTTGCGCCCGCTCGCGGGCCTGTCTCAGTCGTGATTCGCTCATCGCGCGCCTCCTATTGGCCGAGCAGGGTTTTCTGGGCCGTGGGCGCAGGCGTGCCGCGCTCGGCGAGCACCGTGCCGGAACGTCCGGCAGCCAGGAGCGCGGCCTTCTTCTGCTTCTCGCGCGCCTCCTTCATGGCCCTGGTCTCGGCCGCGTCCAGTTCCTCGGGCATGACCGGGGCCGGTGCGGGCGGGGGCGGCGGGGGCGCGGACGGGGCTCTGGGCGGGGAAAACAGGCTACCCATGGGCAAGAACCTCCTCTCGGGTCAGGCGGGAGAGGACCAGCCCTTCGAGGCGATCCGCTTCCGCGATGTAGGCCGCGCCGGGCAGGACCCCCATGGTCCTGAACCCGAGCTTTCGCGCCAACGACAGCGCCGGCCGGTTGGATTGGGGAATAATTGAGACAAACTTGCCTGGATTAACATTTGTTGCTATAGTCAATGCTAATTCAAACCTGTAACCTATTTTCCTCGGGAGGGATTGTCGATGCTCAATCTGATAGCCGAAGCAATAAGAGACAAAGCTGTTCTTGAATTTTATTATGACGGCGGTGAACGTACCGTCGAGCCTCATTGCTGTGGTTATGGCAAGGATGGCCAAGAGCTTCTTCGTTGCTACCAAGTCGCCGGATTCAGCAACTCTGGAAGACAACCGCCCTGGCGACTTATGCGTATTGAGAAGATTGAAAATATTAGAAGAACTGGTCAGCACTTTGACTCCCCAAGGGATGGATACAATCCAGAGAGGGATGCACACATACCAAATGTTATAGCTATGATCTGAGACCACACGTACACTCCACATTCTCAAACGCAGGAGAACTAAAAACTCCACAATCTGACGTGTGGAATGTTCTTTTTTTGCATTTTTTGCATGGCCATGGGCGCACTTTCTGCCCATTGCAATGCTTGAAACAATGATCATCCTCACCATATCGATTCAAAACAACAGCACTAGGCATCTTATTATTGATCATTGTCTATCTCCTCTCGGGTCAGGCGGGAGAGGACCAGCCCTTCGAGGCGATCCGCTTCCGCGATGTAGGCCGCGCCGGGCAGGACCCCCATGGTCCTGAACCCGAGCTTTCGCGCCAACGACAGCGCCGGCCGGTTGGATTGGGGAACGCCCGCGTAGAGCGTCTCCAGGTAGGATTCGCCCCCTTCATCGCGGGCGGTGAGCAGGAAACGGGTGAAGAGCCGCCCCAGGGAAAGGGCGTGTCGCCTGGCGTGGCGGAAGAAACAGAAGTGCAGGCGCGCGGCCTTGCCCTCCTGCGCGTTCAGCCAGGCCAGGCCAGCGGGCCGCGAGCCCGTCCCGAAGGCCGCGTAGCAGGCCGTGAGCGGCGAGAGCATGAGCGCGGCGAAGGCTGCGGCGTTTGTCACGCGGCCCTCGTAGAAGACCGTGGAGACGAGGCCGTCGTCCCAAAGCATGTCCCAGAGCTGGTCAAGCGTCTCGCGGGCCAGGTCCGGCGACATGGCGTCGGTGCCGGGAGAGATCAGATAGATGGCGTGGTTCATGCGAACATCTCGTAGTCGTGGTTGGCCGCCTCGCCGGGCCTGGCGCGCAGGGCGTCTCGCCCGGGCGGCACGGCGCGGGCCGCGTCGAGCCCGGAGGCCACGAGGTAGCGGGTTGCATCCATGAGGTGGTCGCGCTCCTTGACCACCCTGCCGTTGGCGTCGCGGCGGTAGAGCCGGTATTCGGCCAGCCAGTTGGAGAGTGTGGCGAAAACCTTGATCCGGCCCGTGGAAAGGAGGCTCCAGACGCGATAAATTCCCGCCTCCACGGCGTTGTCCGCGCACGAGAGGTCGAGCCCGAGGGACTGGTAGATGGCCAGCAGGCTCGTGCCGTCGATCTGCGAGCGGCCGCGCGCGGCCGGGTCGATGACGCCGGGAATCCACTCGCCGCGCGCCTTGACGGCGGCCGCGTGGACCTCGGCCTCGGCCTGGCCCCGGTAGTGCTCGGCATACAGGTGCAGCACCCCGCCGGAGCGGTCGAAGGCCCCCCACACGGCGGCCGTGCGGTTCCAGCCCACGTCCAGGCCGTAGGCGCGCGGCCAGTGCGCCGGGATTTCGAAGGGCGAGACCACGATCTCGTCCTCGGGCACGGGATAGACGGCCCCGGCCCCGAGCTGCGGCACGCCCTTGGCGCGGGCGTCGCGCTGGTGCGGCGGGATCTGGGCCCACAGCTCGCGTTTTTGGGCCTTGGAGAGGTGCGGCACGTCGTCCCAGGTGGCGGTGACGAGGTATTTGCCGGGCGCGACCTGGGGCATCAGGCCACCTCCTCGGCCTGGGGCAGCTTGCCGCCAGGCAGGAAGGAAAGCACCACCTCGGACAGCCCGAGCAACGGCGTGAAGGTCAGCATGAGCAGCCCGCCCGTGGTCATGGTGCGCATCAGGCACTCGGCGTAGACGTCCATGGGCGGCTCCTCGTCCAGCCAGATCACGTCCTGCTCCGTGCCCTGAAAGGCGCGGCGCTTCTGGTCGTAGGACTTGAATTTGAGCCAGGAGAGCCCGCCCGTTGCATGAGCCACGGCCACGCGCTCCACGGCGTCGGCCACGCCGCTGCCGCGCCTAGCCACCTCGCGGATCGCGCGCCTGGGGATGAGCCCGGCACCAGGGGCCTCGGGCGGCCCGAGGAGCTTTCGTTGCAGGATCTCGCGCACGGACTCGGTCGTGTCGCCGCAGGCCCAGGCCCGCACCGGCCGCGTGAAACGGCGGCCCTCCCACCAATGGGGGTAGAGCCCGGTCAGGTGCAGGGTCAGCTCGTAGCCGCCCACGCCCTCGGTCTTGCCCACGCGGTTGGCGGCCAGCATCAGCCGCTGGCGGCACGCGGCCCCGGCGCGGAAGAACTCCAGGTGGCGCGGGTACAACACGCGGGCCAGCGGCCCCTCGTCCGGGTAGTAGGCGGCGATGGCGTTCTCCGCGCGCAGCCTGGCCTTGGCCGAGAGCGCGCGCAGCTTCTCGCGCTTAGCCGCCAAGCTGGTGTTCGAGCTCGCGGATGCGGGCATCGATGTCCTCCTCGGAGAGCGCGTTCATGGGGTCGTCGTCCCCGCCGTCGCCCCACAGATCGGGACGGCGGCGCGAGAGCCAGAGCTTGAGGGCCTGAAAATCGGGCGGCAGGCGCTTTCTCACCACGCGGCGCTCGCGCACCTCCTCGGTCACGGCCCCGTCCTCGCCGCGCACGGGCGCGGTCTTGATGGTCGTCTCGGTGCAGGTCAGGCCCAGGGCGCGGGCGAGCAGCATGCGCTCGGCGCGGGTGTCGGCGTCGCCCCGGCCGCGCGCCAGGGCCTTGGCCAGGTCCGGGCGCTTGGCAACCCAGGCGCGCCATTCGTCGATGGAGAGGCCGAAGAGCTCGGCCAGGTCGCGCTCGGCAAATCCCTTGCGCGCGGCCACCTCGGCCATGCGGGCGTAGTCAGTGAGCCAGCGGGCCATCCTAGCTTCCCCCCAGCGTCTTGAGCAGCCAGTGCCCGGCCAGGGCGGCCGCGCCGCCAGCGAGCGAGGCCCAGGCGAAGAGCCGCGCCTGGCCGCGCTCCAGGGCGGCGATGCGCAACCCCGCGCCCTCGATGGCCTGGCCCTGGGCGTCCATGCGGCGGGCGCGCTCGCGGCAGCGCTCGTTCAGCGCGGCCTTGACCTCGGAGAGGCCGACCAGGATGTCGCCCTGGCCGCGCCGAAGGCCCTCGATGGCCTCCCACAGTTCGCGGATGTCTTCGCCGCTCATCGGACGGCCCCCCCGCCCTCGCGCGAGAGGTCGAGGCGCACCGCGCCCTTGTCGAAGGCACTGCGGCCGATGAAGTAGTAGCCGAAGACGTAGAGCCCGAGCTCGGTCAGGGCGCGCAGCTTGCCCTCGTCCACGGACGTGAAGACCCCGCCGACGACCGCGGCCGTGAGGCCCAGCAGGCACAGGGGCCGCACGTTCTTGGAGAGCCAGGAGTCCGAGGACATGTCCGCCTCGTGGCGGCGGGTCAGGCTCTCCTGCAGCCCCATGTCCACGCCCGCCCAGAGCTTCTCGAACTCCAGGGCGAACTTCTTGTTGATCTTGAGCTGCTCGATGGCCGTGGCCGGGTCGCTCGCGCCGGTGACGCGCATGGCCACGTCGGCGGCCTTTTGCGCCACTTCGGCGGTCTTCGACTTGTCGCCGCCGATCCAGCGGGCGATGGTCGGCACGACCGAGGCCACGCCCGCGATGATGGTGATTGGGTCCATGCTCCGCTCCTCGTGCGGGTTTGCGGCTCCCGTGCGGCCGCGCGGATGCGTCGGGCAGGGGGCCGTTTCCGTGTTCGAGGCGGAGTCTAGGGGATGGTTTTTCGCGCGGGCGCGGCCGGGCGCGTCCGGTTCGCGTCAGGGCGCGAATGAGCTGTTGACGCCTTTGGCGTCCGGCGCGGCGGAAGTAAAAAATGCAGTGATGATAGACAGATGCAGGGCGAAAAACTCGTCAACGCGAGCAGTCCGACGCCCGCGTCCGATCGCCCGTCATTCCGGCGGATTGGCGACGCGGCCTGTCAGGTGGCCTGCCGCCTGAAAATAGAATTGACGTTATTTCAGGATGATGGACAAAATAGGAGACGACGCGGCACGGCCAAGGGCCGGAAAAAAATCCCCCGCAGGCCATGAAAACTCCGCCACCCTTCGCGCCGCACGCCTTGCCGCGACCTGTCGGGTGGTGCTATTGGGCAAAGAAAATCGTTATAAGGAGTCCGCCATGCGTTCCATGCTTTCTGGGCTTCACCGCGTCGCGCTCGTCGTCCTGTGCCTTGCCGCCCTGACCCTCACGGCCTGCGGCTCCCGCCACTACACCATCACCACCACGGACGGCACGACCCGCGACGCCGTGGGCGAGCCGCGCTTCGACGAGACCTCGCAGACTTACACCTACAAGGATCTCGACGGCCGCAAGGTGACCATCAAGCGCGAGGACGTGCAGGTCATCCAGGAACGCGCCGACTAGCAGCCCGGCCTGAACGGACCGTTCAGAAGGCCGTTCGCAACGCGCCGGACGCAACGCGCGAGAGCCGATCAAACCCTCGCGCATACTGCGGCGTGAGGATTTGACCGGCTCTCGAAACAACGCCACGGGTGGCGTTTTGGGGCGGTCTGCGCTTACTGCGCCGGGGGCGCGGGCGTCTCGCCCGGAGCCGGGACGGCCGGAGTCTCGGCCGGAGCCTCGGGCGCAGCCGGAACCTCAGGCGCGGCCGGAGCCACCACGATCTTCTTGGCGTCAAGCAGCGCGAGCACGGCCTTGGTGCCGTCCACGGCCGGGGAGATGGCCAGGGTCTGCTCGCGCAAAAGCACCACGTCGAGCTTGTTCTTGGCGCGGTATTCCTCCACGGCCTCGTCGAAGCCGGTCTGGATCAGGCCCATGATGCGGCCCTGCTCGGTGTTGAGCTGCATGCGCGCCTGGGCCAGCACCTGCTGGTAGGCCTCCAGCTTGTCCTGAGCCGCGTTCTCGTCCAACTCGGCGTCGAGCTTCTTCAACTTCTCGCCCAGTTCCTCGCTCAGGGAGCGCAGGTAATCCATGCCGTCCTTGCCTGCCTGGCACTCGGAAAGCACGATCTCCGCGTCCACCACGCCCACGCGCGGCGCGGACTCGGTGCAGGCGGCAAGGCCGAAGGCGGCCAGACAAACGATAAGCATCGCCAATGTGCGCATATGATTCCTCACGAGTCGTCCCCAGCGGCATCCTTGAGCGCGTCCAGTACCTCGTAGTCCGTGAAGTCGAAGCGCAGGGGAGTTAGGGTGATGTAGCCCTCGCTGAGCAGCGCCCGGTCCGTGTCGGCCGAAAGCTGCTCGGGCGGGATGACTCCGTCGAGCCAGAAGTATTCCCGGCCGCGCGGGTCGGTGCGGCGGTCGTAGAAGTCCCGGTAGGCCGCCCGCGTGTGGCGGCAGATGCGCAGGCCCTTGGCCTCGGCCAGGGGGCAGGCCGGGAAGTTGAGGTTCAGGACGCAGCCCCGGCGCACGCGATCCCAGTCCAACTCGGCGGCGAAATCCGCCACCCAGGCGGCCTGGGCCGAGAGGTCGAAGGGGTTGAAGTTGTCGTAGGACACGGCCATGGAGGGGATGCCGGTCAGCGCGCCCTCGGTGGCGGCCGAGACCGTGCCCGAGTACAGGATGTCCACCCCGCAGTTGCCGCCCGCGTTGATGCCCGAGACCACGAGGTCGGGCACAGCGTCCATGATGGCGCTCAGGCCGATCTTCACGCAGTCGGCCGGGGTGCCGGAGATGCCGTAGCCGCGAAAGCCGTTTTCCTTGAAGTTTTTCACCCGCAGGGGGCTTGAAAGGGTCACGGCGTGCCCCACGGCCGACATCTCGGAGATGGGCGCCACGCAGACGACCTCGTGCCCGGCGGCGGCGAACGCCTTGTACAGGGCGCGCAGCCCCACGGCCTGGATGCCGTCGTCGTTGGTCAAGAGAATGCGCATGATCCGTCCTTGGCTGGAGCCGTTTCCCCCTTTCGGGCCCCGGCTTCCATGTACCCGCCGCATGCGGCGGGCCGTGAAGCAGCCCTACGCGGCGATTCGAGGTTTGACAATCCCCGCTGGTCGAGGCACTTCACGGTGACGCGCCAAACAGCGCGAACCATCTTCATTACTACTGGGAGCGCAAAGTTTTTACTTTGCACTCCCGCGGCTTCGCCGCTTCAGTCCGCCCTTGGCGGGCCGTACTGGCAACCCGGCGCACGAAAATATTGCATATTTTCTGCTCCGGGTAATAGGGCAGCCGCCGGAGTTTCGCAAGCGAATGACCGCAAAGACCGTCTATGTCCAGGATCTGGCAGTGGGCCAGGCCGTCGCCGACATCTTCGTCATCGCCGAGGCCAAACAGGGAACCTCGCGCAACGGGCCGTATTGGAGCCTTTCCCTCTCGGACCGCAGCGGCCGTATCGACGCCAAGGTCTGGAGCCCGCTGGCCCAGAGCCTGCCAAGCCTCGCGGCCGGGCAGGTGGCGCGCGTCTCGGCCCAGGTGGAAAGCTACCGCGACACGCCGCAGTTGGTGGTCCGCGACCTTTCGCTCGTGGACAGCGACCTCGACCACGCGGCCATGGCCGCGCTTTTGCCCATCTCAAGCGTCCCGCCCGAAGAGCTTTTGCGCCAGTTGGAGGAGCTTTTGCGCGACAACCTGCGCCACAAGCCCTGGCGCAAGCTCTGCTCGCTGGTCTTCGGCGACGACGCGAACCGCGAACGCATCCTGGCCGCGCCCGGCGCCAAGACCATCCACCACGCCTACCAGGGCGGCCTTCTGGAACATACCCTGGCCGTGTGCCGCATCTGCCGCTCCATGGCCGAGCAGTATCCCGCGCTGGATGCCGAGGCCCTGCTCGTGGCCGCGGCCTTCCACGACCTGGGCAAGGCCTGGGAACTTTCTTCCGGCCTGGCTCGCGACTTCACGGACGAGGGCAGGCTGCTCGGACACATCCACCTGGGCCTGGAAGTCGTCGAGCCCTTCGTGCGCAAGGCCAGGCTCGAGCCCAAACTCGCCCTGCACCTGAAGCACATGATCCTCTCGCACCACGGGGAGTTGGCCTACGGTTCGCCCAAGCGGCCCAAGACCGCCGAGGCGCTGGTGCTGCACTTCGCCGACCAGATGGACTCAAAGCTCGGCACGGTGTGCTCCGCCTTCGACGCCGAGGCCGAGGAAGGCACTTGGTCGCCCTTCGTGCGCTCCCTGGAACGCCCCCTCTACCGGCCCAGGCCCACGCCCAAGCCGCAAGCCGCCAACGCGGAGAAAGGACCAGCCCAATGTTTGTTACCTTTGAAGGCATAGAAGGCACGGGCAAGTCCACGCAGATCGGGCTGCTCGACGCCTGGCTGCGCGAACAGGGGCGCGCCACCGAGATCACCCGCGAGCCGGGCGGCTCGCGCCTGGGCAGGGAGCTTCGCCGCATCCTGCTCTCCATGGAGAGCAGCGACCTGACTGGCCAGGCCGAGTTGTTCCTCTACCTGGCCGACCGCGCCCAGCATGTGGCCACGGTCATCCGCCCGGCCCTTTTGGCCGGACACGACGTGCTCAGCGACCGTTTCGCCGACTCGACGGTTGTCTATCAGGGATACGGTCGGGGGCTCGATCCGAAGACGTTGCACGGCCTGAACGAGGTGGCCGTGGACGGACTATGGCCGGACCTGACGATCCTCTTGGACATCGAGCCGGAGGAGGGGCTCCGCCGCGCCCTGGCGCGCAACATCGCCGAGGGCACGCACGCATCCGAGGGCCGGTTCGAGGCGGAGCATATGGAGTTTCACGCCCGGGTGCGCGAGGGCTATCTGACCTGGGCCGCGCTGCACCCGGAGCGCTTCCGGGTGGTGGACGCCTCGGCGAGTCCGGAAGTGGTGCATGCGCGGGTGCGCGAACTCGTGGCTGCGGCCCTGGACGAAAAAGAACAGCCCGGGCTGAGAATGTAAGCCAAGGCGGCCGAGAGGCTCCCGTTTCCCTTCACCACGCGCCTGACCGCGCGGCGCGCAGCACGCTTAGCCCCGGACAGGCGGCGAACTCGATCTTGCAGACCGCTTACGCTTCATGCCACAGGCCGCTGAAAAGGTGGCAGACGCAAGGCGCGAGAGCCGGTCAAGGCCGACGCGTATTCCCGATACGCGAGGGTTTGACCGGCTCGAAGCAACGCCGCAGATGCCGCCTTTTCAGCGGCCTGTCAGGACATTTTGTCGAGAAAGCCCCTGGCCATCTCGCGCACGGAACGCGCCAACTTCAGGATATCGTCGGGCGGCAGCTTGCGGACGACCTTGCCCGATTCGGGATCCACAATCTCCACCTGCACGGTGTCCGACGCCTCGTCCACGTGATATTTGAGCTTCAGGCCGCGCTCGGCCAGCGCCTCTTCGAGCTTCTTTCCGGCCGCGTCCAGAATTTCCTTGTCCTTGCGCAGGCTGTCGTCGGTTTTGCGCTCAAATGCTCGCTCAACCAGATCGACCGGCTCACCGCCCCCTTGACGCGCGCCACCGGTGTCCTTGCGAACGCGTCCCTCGGCGAGCGACGCGAGCTGCGTGGTGATGTGTTCGATGTGCATGGCTCCCTCCATGGAGTCCCTCGAAAACGGAGTTCGTCAGCAGTCTGGCGCCCCCTTGCCGGCCACTTTTCACCCCTTCCGTCATTGATATCGGTCAACCGCCTCCCGGACTTTAGGCCGCCCCATTTTTTCCGCCTCAGGGCCGGTCAAAAGCCTGACCAGCCTCGCACCGAGGGCTCCTTTAGCCGGGAAAAAAATGCCGCAGAACCTTTTTTGAAAACATATCCCGCCGACATGCTTTGAAAAAAAACATTTGGCACCGTGGTTGCTTTGCGCTCGGCAAACCCCAAGGAACGGCAGGATGTAGACAAGGAGGTTTCTACAATGTCTCTCGTCATCAACCATAACTTAATGTCCATGAACGCTGCCCGAAACCTGAACTCGGCGTACGGCAACCTCGGCGTCTCGGTCAGGCGGCTGTCTTCGGGCCTGCGCATCGGCACGGCGGCCGACGACGCGGCTGGCCTTGCGATCCGCGAACTCATGCGCGCGGACATCGCCACCATCAACCAGGGCGTGCGCAACGCCATGGACGCGATTTCCATGATCCAGACCGCGGACGGCGCGCTCGGCGTCATCGACGAAAAACTGATCCGCATGAAGGAGCTCGCAGAGCAGGCGGCCACGGGCACCTACAACTCGGATCAGCGTCTCATCATCGACTCCGAGTACCAGGCCATGGCCTCGGAAATCCAGCGCATCGCCAACGCCACGGACTTCAACGGCATCTATCTGCTGAACGGACAGTTGAGCGCCGAGGAGCACGACGGCACCGGCCTCGTTTCCACCGGCAAGATCAAGATCCACTTCGGCACCGGCAACGACTCGTCCTCGGACTACTACTACATCCAGATCGGCAACTCGACCGCCTCGGCCCTGGGCGTCGGCCTCATGTCCGGCGGCGGCGCGAACGGCGCGGGCCGGTCCATCTCCACGCAGGCGATGGCCCAGCAGGCCCTGGCCCAGATCCAGCAGGCCATCATCTCCAAGGACAAGATCCGCGCCAACCTCGGCTCCATGCAGAACCGGCTGGAGAACACCATCACCAACCTGCAGATCCAGGCCGAGAACCTGCAAGCCTCGGAATCGCGCATCTCCGACGTGGACGTGGCCACCGAGATGACCGAATTCGTGCGCCAGCAGATCCTTTCGCAGGCGGCCGTGGCCATGCTCGCGCAGGCCAACAGCCTGCCCAGGATGGCCATGCAGCTCATCGGCGGCGGCTAGACCGGCGCTTAAGGAGATGCATTTCAGGAGGCTCCGCGCGGAGCCTCCTCCATGCACGGCGACGAGAGGCGACAACCTCATCCCCGGGGGACGCGCCATCACGCGGCCGGGCCGTTCTCAAGCGAGGCGGTCCGGCCTTTTCAGGCCGCTTAAAAGACGCCATCTGCCGCGTTGCCGCGAAAGCGCCGACCCCTCGTGTATATCTTTATACACGTCGGGCCCGGCGTTTTCTTGCGCCTTGCATCTACCACCTTTTGAGCGGCCTGCGGGGCGAGGCATGAAAATCCCACGCAGCAAGATTGGGGAAACGTGTCCTTTGCCGCGTTGCGCGAGCAGTCTTTTCGCTTTTCAGGATCGATCGTTGTTCGCGGGGACGAGGGCGTCAAGCGCCTGTTCGGCGGCGCCTTGCTCCGCCTTTTTCTTGCTCGCGCCCTGGGCTCGGAACTCGCGGCCGTCGGGCAGCCGGACGACAATCTCGTAGATCTTGGCGTGGTCGGGGCCGTGCATCCCGGCCGGCGCGTACTCGGGGCGGGCCTTGAAGAGTTGTTGCGTGACTTCCTGCAGGCGGGTCTTGGGATCCTTGACTTTCGGCAGGTCGGGGCTTTCGGGCCAGTGCTCGGCCATTATGCGATGCACGCAGCGCATCGCGGCGGCGAACCCGCCGTCCATGTAGACGGCGCCGATGACTGCCTCCAGGGCGTCGGCCAAGAGCGCGTCGCGCTGCCTGCCCCCTTGCGCCTCTTCTCCCCTGCCGAGCAGGATATGCGCGGGCAATCCCAGTTCGCGTGCCACCTCGGCCAGACTCTGCTCGCGCACCATTCGCGCCCGCAGCCGCGTCAGTTCGCCCTCGCGCTCCACGGGGAAGCGCCTGAACAACTCGTCGGAAACGACCAGTTCCACCACCGCGTCGCCCAGAAATTCAAGGCGCTCATTGCTCTCGGCCTGGCCGCCGTTCTCGTTGACGTGGGAGGAGTGGGTCAGGGCGAGCACGAGAAGCTCGCGCCGGGCGAATGAGTGTCCCAGAACGCTTTCGAGCGTGCTGAGGGACGTTTGGGGGCGCTGTGTCTGTTCGGCTGTCTCGGACATGGGGCTCACCTCGTGAAGCCACAGCCTTGTCGCCGATTTTTCCCCTTCTGGCAACAATCCCGGCGGTTGTCGACGACTTCACGCGCTTCTCAGCCCAGGTCACGCGCGGCCCACAGCACCCGCGCCAGCACCATCGGCTCTGCGGCGGGCCAGGGCACCTCGCGCGGAGGCACGGACGGATTGTCCGAAGCCAGGACCAGACTGCCGGGCAGGCGATCGAGGCGCTTGATCACGACTTCCGCGCCGATGGCCAGGGCATAGATACCGCCGGGCACGACCTCGGTCCGCGAGCGGTCGAGGAGAAGCAGGCTCTTGTGGGCGATGGTTGGCTCCATGTGCGTCCCTTGCATCTCCATGACCACCATGCCGCGCACCTGCCCCCTGGCCGTAAGCCAGAAATGCTGAAAAGCCACGCCGGGCTGGCTTTCATCCTTTTCGAGGAGCGCCGAGCCAGGATGCAGACGGGGCAAAACGCGCGGCAACACCACGAGTTGGCCCGCCTCGTATACCGCTTTCGGCGCGAAGCCGTCGTCGGCCGGAGGCTCGCGGCTGGCAGTCCTCTCACCGAGCGGCCGCGCATATCCATCCAGACTGACGATCGTCGGCGGCGGAGGGCTCTTCTCGTCGGGCAGCCGCATCTCGCCCAGGCCATAGAACAGCCAATCCAGCGACACGCCTCGCCCCTCCGAGACCAGAAGCAGCCAATTGAGCGGCACCTGACGGCGCTTGCGCGCGGCCGACACCGCCTGGTGTTTGATACCCAGGGTCTTGGCCAGTTCCGCCGCCGACCCGGCCTCCACGGCCTGCATCAGACGCTGGAATCGTTCCGCGAACAGTTCGTCGCCCATCTCGCCATACGGGAAAAAAGGTTCCTCCAGGGATACGGCCCCGAATCCGATGTCATGCCGCGCCATTCACTTCCCCTTTTCAATATCAGTCAGCGCACAGAATGCGCAATAGGTTAATTTATTTTGCATTCGTGTCAACATATATTGCATAAGCCAAACCTGTCCTTGGTCCTTCGCCTCATCCTGCCAGAATCCATGAAGACCTTGCAATTTCGTATTGCTTTGCCGTGTCCGGTGGCGTAGATTGAATTGACCGATTTAAGCCTTTAACGGTAGGAGATAATAGATGAATCAGGCAGGGAGCGCGTTGCGAGACGCCGAAGAGTTCAATGATATATACCTTCGCGTTCTCGAGGCTGCCGGAGCCCAGACCCAACAGGATCTGGCGGAACGCCTGGGAATTCGTCAATCCAGCGTCTCCGACGCCAAGAAAAAGAAGCGCGTACCTGCTTCCTGGATTCTCTCGCTGTGCCTGGAGGCGGGCTACAATCCGCGCTGGCTCCTGTCCGGAGAGCCTCCCCGACGCCTGACAGCCCCGGACGCGGGCGACGCTCTGGACTCCTCCGAGGGGTTGACCATCGTGGCTGTCAACGCTCCGACGCCATCACGCGGTGCCAACGGAGCGTGGACCGCGCCGGAAACGGATCGCATCTGCATCCCGTCCAGCTATCGCCGCCCCGGCCTGCTCGTTTTCACAGCCACGGACGACAGTCTGTCTCCGGTCATCAGGCGGGGTGCTTACGTCGGCGTCGAAACGCGGCGCAGGAACATCGCCGAGGGCGACGTTCACGCCGTGCTCCTGCCCGAGGTGGGACTCGTTTTCCGGCGGGTCTTCGTGGATATCGGACGCGGGGCGCTTCGGCTCCAGGGCGAGGGCAAGGGCGTCTTCGACCTGCATTTGCCGTTGGACAGAAAGGACGAACGACTCGTGGGCCGCGTGGCCTGGACCATGCAAGAAATATAGCCGGTGCACGGCTACTTCCGGCGCTTGCGCGGCCTTCCGGGGGGACGGACACTTGGCGCGGGCAGAAGGCGCGCGGGCACGCCGATGTCACGCAACTGCTCGATGCGCCGCGCCGGGGCGCGCTGCCCTTGAAAGATGCGGGTGATCATGGACGGATGCACGCCGATCTCCTCGGCCAGAACCCTTTGGCTGAACCCCTTGGCAGCCATCCATTCCTTGAGCAGCCTGACCCTGCGTTCAGGCTCACGCGCCCTGCCTTCTCGTCGCGGCATCTTCCCTCCAGGCGCCATCTCGATTTATTCGATACCTGCATATCGACTTTTTTCTCATTTGCAAACACATATCCGGCCCACCAGAGGGCATCGCCCCTTTGCAACCATTGTCGCGCAAATTATCCGTTGCCACGTTCATATTCCGGGCGTACAGAATGATTATTGACCCTCATAACCATCCTTCAGGGCGGCACGAACGCGCGCAAACCCCTCTGCTCGCTGAATGCAAACAGCCGCAATGGAGCCGCAATGGGATGACACATGGGAGGACCGACTCGGGGATAATGGGTTGACTTTTTTAGTCATCAGGCGTAGCCCCACGAAACCGTTGCATTTTTAGTCAACGTGATTATAATTTTACGCCATACGCGAGGTGACATATGAACTTCGACAACGTCCTCGAACGCATCAAGAAGGCCACCGGCGCACGTACGCAGGTGGAACTGGCCAGCATCCTTTCCATCAGGCAGTCTTCCATTTCCGACGCCAAGCGCCGCAATTCCGTGCCGGCGGACTGGTACCTGAAGCTCTACCGCAGCCACGGCCTGAATCCGGACTGGCTTTCCGACGGCATCGAGCCCATGTATCTCAAGCCCGGCATGGCCGAATCCTCGGCCAACTTCCAGGGCGCTGCCGAGGCCTCGGCGGCCTACGGCAAGACCCCCTCTCGCAGCCGCGTGGTCAACGTCTCCTCCATGGCCGGACTCGTCACGGACCAGGGCGGCTGGCAGCCCGACTTCGTGAGCCAGCTCTCCATCCCCGAGACGCTGCACAAGCCCTCCATCCTGGTGGTGCGCGTGGACGGCGCGGGCATGGAGCCGCTCATCCGCCGGGGCGCTTACGTGGGACTGGACAGCGACCGCACCCGCGTACGTTCGGGCGAGATTTACGGCATCCACGTGCCCCACGAGGGGCTCGTGCTCAAGCGCGTCTTCTTCGACGCGGACAACGACCGCTTCCTTTTGCGCAGCGAAAACCCCGAGCATCCGGAACAGTCCGTGCCCACCTCCACCGCCGAGGACAAGATTGTCGGCCGCGTGGTCTGGCTGCTCCAGGAATTCTAGAACCTTCCACGACGCGCGCGATCTACGGCCGCGAGCCCCTGTCAGGGGTTCGCGGCCGTGGCTGCTTTCGAACTCCTGCATCCAGGCTGCTCAAAAAGACCCAGATGCAAGGCGCTAGAAAAGCTCAAGGCCGAAGCGTAGTTTGACCTGCGCGAGGGGCTGAACTTTTCGCGGCAGCACAGTAGATGGGACTTTTTCAGCAGCCTGGGCCGCGTCTTTTCTTGCGCCATGTCCTACGCTATGATCCCATGCCTTACCCCGGCAAGGAGGACCACATGACCAAACCCCTCACCGCTCCCGACATCCGCGCCATGAAGGGCAGACAGCGCATCGTGGTGCTCACGGCCCACGACGCCCCCACGACCCGCCTCGCCGAGGAGGGTGGCGCGGACGTCGTGCTCGTCGGCGACTCCCTGGCCATGGTCGTGCTCGGCCACGAGGATACCCTTTCCATAACCATGGAAGAGATGTTGCACCATGTGAAAGCCGTGACGCGTACGGCAGCACGCGCCCTGGTGGTCGCGGACATGCCCTTCGGCTCCTACCAGGAATCCCCGGTCCAGGCCGTGCGAAACGCCGTGCGCTTCGTCTCGGAGGGCGGCGCGCGGGCCGTGAAGATCGAGGGCGCACGCCACATGGAGGCCGTGCGCGCGATCATCGACGCCGGAGTGCCGGTCATGGGCCACGTGGGCCTCACGCCGCAGCGCCTGGCCGAGATCGGCAGCTTCACGGTCCAAGGCAAGAGTGTTCCGGCCGCGGCCGCCATCCTGTCCGAGGCCAAGGCCCTGGCCAAGGCCGGGTGCTTCTCCGTGGTCCTCGAATGCCTGCCCTCGCCCCTGGCCGCGCGCGTCACGCGCGCCGTGTCCGCGCCCACCATCGGCATCGGTGCCGGGCCGGACTGCGACGGCCAGGTTCTCGTTTCCTACGACGTGCTCGGGCTTCAGGAACGCCTCGCGCCGCGTTTCGTCAAACGCTACGCCTCCCTGGCCCGCGAGGCCGCGGCAGCGCTTGCGGCCTACTCCGGGGAGGTCCGCGCCGGGACATTCCCCGCGCCCGAGCATGGCTACGGCCTGCCCGGCGGCCTGAGTGAGGACGACCTCGACCGCCTGCTCGAGGAAACGCTCGCCCGCGACGAGGACTGATCAAGGCCCGATGGACATCGATCTTCTGTGGTCCGCGCTGGTCCTGCCACTGCTGCGCCTGACACTGGCCATCTCCATGGGGCTCATCGTGGGCAACCTCATCGAGGCGCTCAACTGGACCCATACCATGGCCCGCCTGGCCTCGCCGCTCATCCGCATGGCCAGACTCAAGGACGTCTCCGGCGCGAGCTTCTCCATGGCCTTCTTTTCCAGCATCACGGCCAACACCATGCTCGCCGAAGCCCACGACAAGGGCGAGATGAGCCGCCGCGAACTGGTTCTGGCGAACCTTTTCAACGCGCTGCCCACCTATCTTTTGCATCTTCCCACCGTCTACTTCCTTACCGTGCCCTATATCGGCGACGCGGCCGCAGTGTACGTGGGGCTCTCCCTGCTCGCGGCCGCGTTGCGCACCCTGTTCATCATCGCGCTCGGCCGCCTGACCCTGCCGCCCATTCCCGAGGGCTGCGTGGTCTGCCGCCTGCAAGAGAACGGCTTCAAGGGCTTTCGGGCCGCCTTTCGGCTCGCGCTCAAGCGCTTCCGTACCCGGCTGCCCAAAATCCTCTACATCACCGTGCCCATCTACGTGGCCATCCACTTCGCCGCCCGCCACGGCCTGTTCGCGCGCCTGGAGCAGTTCATGGCGCAAAACGTGGGCGAGTTGTCCTGGCTGCCCGCCTCGGCCCTGCCCATCGTCATCTTCCAGATGGCATCGGAATTCACGGCCGGGCTGGCCGCCGCCGGCGCGCTCATCACCACGGGCGGACTCGAACCGCGCTTCGTCATCCTGGCCTTGCTCGTGGGCAACATCCTCTCCTCGCCCATGCGCGCCTTCCGCCACCAGTTTCCGTCCTACGCGGGCATCTTCTCCCCGGCCCTGGCCCTTCGCCTCATCGTCTACAACCAGGCCCTGCGCGTGGGCGGCATGATCGTCGTGACCTACGGCTACTGGCTGTGGGCCTTCTGAAAAAGGAGCATCGCATGCGCACCCTGGGCATTCTCGGCGGCATGAGCCACGAATCCACCCTCGAATACTACCGCCGCCTGAACCGCGACGTGGCCGCGCGCATGGGCGGCCTGCACTCGGCCCCCCTGCTCATCCACTCCTTCGACTTCGCCGGGATCGCGGCCCTGCTGGAGGCGGAGCGATGGGACGCCCTGGGCGAGACGCTCGGCCAGGCAGCGCTGAACCTGGCGCGAGCCGGGGCGCAGGGCATGGTCATCGCCACCAACACCATGCACCTCGTGGCCGACGAGGTGGCCCGCGTCTCGGGCCTGCCCGTGCTGCACATCGCCAAGGCCACGGGCGCGGCCGCGCGCCGGGCCGGGTGTTCGCGCGTGGGGCTCCTTGGCACCCGCTTCACCATGGAGACGGGCGTGTACGCCGACGTCCTGAAGGCCGATTTCGGCCTCTCCACCCTGATCCCGGATGAGCCGGACCGGGCCTTCGTGCACGAGGCCATCTTCGGCGAACTCGTGCGCGGCGTCTTCGCGGACTCGACACGGGCGCGTTTTCGCGAGATCATGGCGCGGCTGGCCGAGGCCGGGGCCGAGGGCGTGATCCTCGGCTGCACCGAGATCCCGCTGCTCATCGGCCCGGACGACGCGGCCATGCCCCTGTTCGACACCACTGCCCTGCACTGCGACATGGCCGTGGACTGGATGCTGTCCTGACCTAACAGCCCTTGTGAAAGGAACATTCTTTTAAGAGCTTATCTTCTAATCCATCTAAATATTCTTTTGTCAACGATTTGCGCGTCCGGACAGGAACATGAGTATCAATTATTTGCACTATAGAATCATAATAAACTTTATCCAATTTCTCCATCATTAAAGAGTTGTTAAACAAAAATTGCGGCTGGATAAAATTCTTTTTTTTACACACATCAATACGCTCATAGCTTACCATTTCGCAAATTTCTTTAATAAATTCTTCTCCTGTGCAAATAGTTGCCACCGTGACCTCATCAGGGGATGAAAATGTTAGCAACATCTCTGGCATTCTAGCAAGCAAGATATCCCATGCTGTTGCTTGAAGATTATGCTTGAGATTTATAATGTTAATATTTTTGTCAAAATATTTTATTGATCGTCCTGTCCTTGATGAAAAATACAGAGCGGACAACACAATCTCCCGCGCAAACAACAAGCCAAATTCTTCTATCATGAATTCATAGACTGCCTGAATCTTTCCGCTGTCTTCTATCCTACGATCATATTTTATGAGAACCATTTTTAACAATACAAGATACGTAACATTGGGCATTATGCTCATCTCATGCTGTTGCGCATCAGCGAAATTATCAATATAATTTTTCGCAACTTGCTCTAGCGAGGAGCACATCTTATTTTTGCATAACTCCGCAACAAGTCGCGGGTCTTCTTGAATTTCATAATCGCTAACAAACTTTTCTTTGTCCATAACTTGAATTTTGAGCAACGCCATATAAGATTTTAGAGCAAATTGTTTAAAATCTTTTACTTCTTGCTTATGAAAGCTCTCATAAAAATAAAATACTGGACTAAAGTCATAATTTAAATTAACGTGTACCTCTTTTATAAAGAGAAAAATAGAATAGTAAAAATCTTTATGTAGAGTTTTCTCAACAAATTGTTGCAAATATGAAACAAGATTTGAATCTAGCATAACAGTAGGGACCAATCGCACTTCTTCTGGAAATGGATTCTTAATATATGCAATTTTTTTTCCTTTAAATCCATCTACGTTATACAATTTGCCTATTCTGCCAGCATTAAACATAGGAGAGATGGGCTTCACATTTGGTTCACCATCGACTACTATCAAAATAGAATACCCATCAAACCCTTCCAGCTCTTTTTTATTAATAAAATCGGTGAGTTTTCGCGCTTCAGGCGTTGGCATGGAACACCCCCAATAATTTTTCTATTATGCCATAACCTACATGGCTAACCTTATAGTTATTCTTTGTCATTCGCCAGATATTATAACAAGACATTGCAATTCAGTCCTGCTTGATTAAGGACCACGGCTTTATTGGCAATACCACGCAATCCCGATAGACTCTTCACCAAGGAGATTATCCGTGAACCGCGCCGAAGAGATCGTCGCCAGACTGCGCAGCCTGGGCGACGAGAAGAACCGTGAGGGCATGGCCCGGTACGGCATCAACACCGCCCGCGCCTGCGGCGTGCCCGTGCGGGTCATCCGCGGCCTGGCCATGCAGGTGCACCGCGACCACGCCCTGGCCCAGGATCTCTGGAAGACCGGCCTGCACGAGGCCCGCATCCTGGCCACGGTCATCGCCGATCCGGCCCGGACCGCCGACCCGCTCCTGGAGGCCTGGGCCGCGGACATCGACTCCTGGGACCTCTGCGACCAGTTCTGCCAGAACCTCGTCTGGCGCACCCGCTACGCCTGGACCAAGGCCGAGGAGTGGACCGACCGGCCCGAAGAGTTCGTGCGCCGCGCCGCCTTCGTCACCCAGGCCGTCCTGGCCAGGAAGGAGCACGACGCCCTGCCCGCCCAGTTCCTCTCCTTTTTGCCCCTCATCCGCCGCGCCGCCGGGGACGAGCGCCGCATCGTGCGCAAGGCCGTGGCCTGGGCGCTGAAGAACGTCGGGCAGCGTTCGGACGACCTGCGCCAAGCCGCCCTGGCCCTGGCCGACGAGCTCGCCGCCTCGGCGGACAAGCACGCCGCGTCCGTGGGCAAGGAAGCCAAACGGAAAATCGTGAAGGGGAAATAGCCCGCGCGAGATGGTCCTCATGCGAGTCATGGGCGATAGCATGGAGCCAGAGATCAAGAATGCTGACGTCGTCCTGATAGATCAAAGCCAGAGGCAGCTAGGCCACGGCCAAGTCTTCGCCGTCGGTGTCGAGGATCTCGTCTATCTAAAAATAATAGACACACTGTCTGGAAAGCTGTTGCTAAAGAGCTTCAACCCGGCCTACCCCCATAGAAATCGACGCCAAGGGCGACCTCGGCGACGGCGTCAGGATAATCGGCCATGTGATCTGGGTGGGAAGGGAACTGCGCTAGAAAAATAAGGATGGTAACCGTGTGTAATGGCGGTGAAAATTTATATTCCAAGAGATGTTTCGCGCGTTACACTCGTACATTTGGGCTCGCTGAATACTAAGATATAGATTATGTAGCGACCAGGACTAGAGAGAATAGTGCCTTCAAAATGATTCATCAACGAGACTATTTGCCTTGGGAAAATTGAACGGTGGTTGTTTTAGTAAAACTGCAAGCGTTGAGGAACCATCGCTTAAAAGAGACGTAGATGAGTAGTAAAGCGAATTTTTATGTACTCTATGATGGCCCAGCCTTGGCCAATCACGAAATGGATGTCCGAGACCTTGCCCCGGCCCTCTTGGCGCTTTCAGATGTTCTGGAAGGTGCGAACGAAGTGCTCAATGGCGACCGGGCGTCCATCAGCGTCAGTGTCCGTGCCTCCTTCGAGCGGGGTTCATTTGGCATTGAACTTAGCACAGTACAAAGCATATGGGGTAGTCTAGGGGGATTGCTGTCTTCATCGGATGTTGTGACCGCAAAAACGCTTTTAGAGGTACTGGGATTATTGGGAGGCGTTTATGCCTTATTCAAGGACGGACTAATCGGATTCATTAAGTGGGTCCGAGGGCGTCGGATCACAAAGGTTGAGCCACTCCAGGATGGAAACGTCAAGATCATCATCGAAGATGAAAGTACAGTCATCTCAAGGACGTTACTCAAGCTCTACCAAGATGTAAGAGTGCGCAAAGGACTTGAAAATTCAATCAGCAAGCCCCTTGAACGCAACGGTGTGGAGCTATTCGCAGCACGGGCGACGCCAGGGACTGAGTCTGTTTTTGTGAGCAAAGAGGAGGCTCATCACTTTAAGTTTCCTGTGCAAGAGGATGTCTTGCTTTCCGAGGATATCAGGACAACAAATCTTCAACTTAAGAGTATCAAGTTCAAGGAGGGAAACAAGTGGGAATTTTACGATGGTGCCTCTGAGTATTCAGCCAGCATCGCTGACCAAAATTTCTTGAGAAAGATCGATGAAAACCAATTAGCTTTTGCAAAAAACGACATTCTTGTTGCCGAGGTTTTGGAACGCCAATACCACACTGACAAGGGCCTGAAGACAGAGCGCACTATCTTGAAGATCAAAGACCACATCCCTGCTGCTCGCCAGATAAGGCTTCCATTTGGCGACACGAAAGAGTAAAATAATAAATACTAGACTAGCTGGACGCGCGTTCTCGTGAAAACATTTTCTCATGTTGGCTGCAAAAAACGTAGATTTTTAGCTAAAATTCTCAAGTTGGCATTCGTGCCTATTCATTTTCGTGCGTGCCCGCAAACCAGCGTCAGTCGCGCATCTGGCTCATATCAAGCCTCACGCGCTCCCCGGATTCCTTAGTTCTCATCTTGCCTGACCCACCATAGCCCCGCTCCAATGGACGGCGGGTCCGGCGCTTTCGCAGACGCGGATGACGACTTGCGGCCCGGGCTCCGGGGCAGGTCTTCCATGGCCGCCAGGGGCATCTCCCGGCAGGCTTCCCCTTCGCCTCCGGATGGGGTAGCGTGTCCGCCACGAGGCCATCCCATCTGGCCTCGAAAACGAATCATTCCCACAGGTTGACCGAATGTCCACGTTTGTCCATCTGCACTGCCACACCGAGTATTCGCTCCTCGACGGGGCGATCCGCGTCGGCGACCTCTGCGCCCGCGCCATCGACTACGGCATGCCCGCCTGCGCCATCACCGACCACGGCAACATGCACGGCGCGCTCGACTTCTACCTCACGGCCAAGAAGTATGGGCTCAAACCCATCCTGGGCTGCGAGGTCTACGTGGCCAACGGCTCGCGCTTCGAGAAGAAGGCTGCGTCGCAGCGCGAGGCGGGCTTTCACCTCGTGCTGCTGGCCCAGAACCTGAGCGGCTACAAGAACCTGCTCAAGCTCGTGACCTCGGGCTACCGCGAGGGCTTCCACTACAAGCCGCGCGTGGACCACGAGCTTCTGGCCGCGCACAACGAGGGCCTCATCGCGCTCTCCGCCTGCCTCGCGGGCGAGATCCCCAGGGCCATCATCGGCAGCGGCATGGACGAGGCCCGCCGCCTGACAGAACTCTATGCCTCGCTCTTCCCTGGCCGCTTCTACCTGGAGCTTCAGTCCAACGGCATCGCCGAGCAGCACACGGTCAACGACCGGCTCCTGGAACTGGCCGAGGGCCTCTCGCTGCCGCTGGTGGCGACCAACGATTGCCACTACCTGAACGCCGACGACGTGAACGCCCACGACGTGCTCCTGTGCATCCAGACCGCGGCCCAGGTGGACGACCCAAAGCGCATGCGCTTTGGCACCAACGACCTGTATTTCCGGCCGCCCGAGGAGATGGAGAAGGAGTTCGCCCACTGCCCCGAGGCCGTGGCCAACACCGTGCGCATCGCCGAGCAGTGCGAGGTGGAACTGGACCTGAAGAGCCTGCACTTCCCGGTCTACGACCTGCCCGAGGGCATGACCCTGGAGGCCGAATTCCGCCGCCTCTCCGAGGAAGGGCTGAAGAAGCGGCTGGCCCTGATCCCGGCCGAGCGCCACGAGGAGTATTGGGCCAGGCTCAAACACGAACTCGACGTCATCTGCGAGATGCAGTTCCCGGCCTACTTTCTGATCGTGCAGGACTTCATCAACTGGGCCAAGGACAACGGCATCCCCGTGGGGCCGGGGCGCGGCTCGGCCGCCGGAAGCCTGGTGGCCTACGCCCTGCGCATCACCAACATCGACCCCTTGCCCTACAACCTGCTCTTCGAACGCTTCCTGAACGTGGAGCGCGTCTCCATGCCGGACATCGACATCGACTTCTGCGAACGCCGCCGCCTGGAGGTCATCCGCGACTACGTCTGCAAGAAGTACGGCGACGATTCCGTGGCCCAGATCACGACCTTCGGAAAGATGAAGGCCAAGGCGGCGGTGCGCGACGTGGCCCGGGCCATGGGCTTCTCCTTCGCCGAGGCCAACCGCATCGCCAAGCTCATCCCCGAAGAGCTGAAGATGACCATCGACAAGGCCCTGGACAAGGAACCGGAGCTGAAGACGCTCTACGAGACGGACGAGCGTGTGCACGAGCTCCTGGACGTCTCGCGCCGCCTGGAGGGGCTTTGCCGCCACGCCTCGGTGCACGCGGCGGGCGTGGTCATCTCGGACAAGCCCATGGTCGAGTACCTGCCGCTGTACACGGGAAAGAACGGGGAAATCGTCACCCAGTTCGACATGAAGAAGGTGGAGAAGGTCGGCCTGGTCAAATTCGACTTTTTGGGCCTTCGGACCATGACCGTGATCCAGGACACCCTGGACAACATCGCGCGCCAGGGAAAGGCCCCGCCCGACCTGGACACCCTGCCCCTGGACGACCCCGCGACCTACGAACTGTATGCGCGCGGCGACACGGACGGCGTCTTCCAGGTGGAGTCGCAGGGCATGCGCAAATACTTGATGAAGCTGCGCCCGACCTGCTTCGAAGACCTCATCGCCATGCTCGCCCTGTACCGGCCGGGTCCGCTCGGCTCGGGCATGGTGGACCAGTTCATCGACCGCAAGCACGGCCGCATCCCGGTCGAATACCCGCACCCCTCCCTGGAGGAAACGCTTCGCCCCACCTACGGCGTCATGGTCTACCAGGAGCAGGTCATGAAGACCGCCCAGGTCATCGCCAACTACTCCCTGGGCGAGGGCGACCTCTTGCGCCGGGCCATGGGCAAAAAGATCGCCGAAGAGATGGCCGCGCAGCGCGAGCGCTTCCTTTCTGGCGCGCGCGAGAACGAAATCTCCGAGGCCACGGCCAACGAAATATTCGACCTCATGGAGAAGTTCGCGGAATACGGCTTCAACAAGTCGCACTCCGCGGCCTACGCCCTCATCTCCTACCACACGGCCTGGCTCAAGGCGCACTACCCGCGCGAGTTCATGGCCGCCCTGATGACCTCGGAAATCGAGGATCAGGACAAGATCCTCAAGTACATCAACGCCTGCCGCGACATGGACATCCGCGTGCTCGGCCCCGACATCAACAAGAGCCTGTACGCCTTCGGCGTGGAGACGCTGCCCGAGGGCGGCGCGGCCGTGCGCTACGGCCTTGGCGGCGTGAAGAACGTGGGTCAGGAGGCCATCCGCGACATCATCGAGCACCGGGAGGCGGACGGCCCCTTCACCTCCATGCTCGACCTGTGCAGCCGCGCGAACCTGCGCAAGACCACCAAGCGAGTGCTCGAACACCTCGTCAAGTCCGGCGCGCTGGACTGCTTCGGGGCCACACGCGCGGCCATGTTCGCGGGACTCGAACGGGTCCACGGCCAGGGCAACAAGCGCCAGAAGGACAAGGAATCCGGCCAGATGTCGCTAATGGGACTCTTGAGCGAGAAGCCCGCCTGCCTGCCGGGCCTCGGCCTTTCCTGCGAGGAGCAGACCCTGGCCGAATGGGAGGACGAGGAGAAGCTGCGCTTCGAGAAGGACGCGCTCGGACTCTACCTCTCCTCGCACCCGCTGCTCGCCTGGCGAAACGAGATCAGGCGGCTGCGCCTGGCCACCTTGGCCGAATGCGCGGAAATGGGGGCCGAAACAGAGGTCGAGACGGCCGTGGTCATCGCGGGCAAGCAGGAGCGCTTCACCAAGAAGGGCGACAAAATGGCCATCTGTCAGGTGGAGGACCTGACCGGCTCGTGCGAGATGCTGGTCTTTCCCCGGGCCTTCGAGACCATGCGCGAGCTTCTGGACACGGACCAGCCGCTGAAGATCACGGCCAGGATCGCCCCGGCCGAGGAGGACGCGGCCGAGGACGCGCCCAAGAAGGCCAAGCTCTTCGCGGAAAAGGCCCAACTCCTCTCCGAGGTCCAGGCCGGGGCCGAGGAGCCCTGCCGCCTCGTGCTCTCCATCCCGGAGGAACGGCTCGACGCGCTCGCGGAGCTTAAGGACATCCTGGCCCGCCACCCGGGCCTGGCCGAGATCCACGTGACCCTTGTGCTGCCCGAGGTCTCGTGCCACCTGAAACTCGACACACGTTTTCGCGTCTCGCCGGGGCCGCAGTTCCAGAAGGACATCGACGCCTGGATGAAAACCCTGGCCGCCTCCGACGCGGCCTGAGAATGTTGACAAACCCTGTTTTCAGGCTGCTCAATAAGGCTCAGATGCAAGGCGCACAAAACATTCAAGGCCGACGCGCATAACAATCGCGAGGGTTTGAACGTTTCACAGCAACGCGGCAGATGGGACTTTTTCCGCGGCCCAAAAGGAGATTCGCCATGCCGGGACGCTGGCTGATCGGTGTGACCCTTGATTTCTCTGCCTCGCACTGCCTGCGCAACTACGGCGGTAAATGCGAGGCCCTGCACGGCCACAACTTCTCGGTCACGGTGGAGGTGGAGGGCCGCGACCCCGACCCGGCCACGGGGCTGGTGCTCGATTTCAAGATACTCAAGACCGAGACCAAGGCCGTGCTCGAAACCCTGGACCACGCGCACCTGAACGACACGCCGCCCTTTCGCGACGTCAACCCGTCGAGCGAGCACATCGCGCGCCACGTCTTCCGGCTGCTTGCCGAGCGCCTCTCTCCCTATCCCGTGCGGCTGAAGAGGGTGCAGGTGGCTGAAAAACCCGGCCAGTGGGCCGTGTACCTGGAGGACGAGCCATGAGGATCCTCGCGCAGCGCGTGAGAAACGCCCGCGTGCGCGTGGACGGCGCGGTGGTCGGCGAAATCGGTCCCGGCCTGCTGTGCCTAGTGGGCTTCGGCCGCGAGGATGGCCCCGATCTGCCGACCCTGCCGCGCTGGTCCAAGATGCTCGACAAGCTCTGCGGGCTTCGCGTCTTCGCCGACAAGGACGGCAAGATCAACCTTTCCGTAGCCGACATCGGCGGCTCCGTCCTGGCCGTGTCGCAGTTCACGCTCTACGCCGACTGCGCCAAGGGGCTCCGACCCTCGTTTCACCTCGCCGCGCCCCCGGACGTCGCGCAAGTCCTCTACGAGCGGCTGCTCGCGGATCTGAACGCACGGCTGCCCGGCCGGATCGCGGCCGGAGTTTTCGGCGCGCACATGGACGTGGAACTGACCAACCACGGCCCGGTCACGATCCTTCTCGACGACGCGGGGATGTGACGGTGCCCGGGTGCGGCGACTTTACCAAAATCCCGCCTTGGCCTACCATGCCTCGCATGCCGCGCCCAAGGAACGCCCGCCCGCGATGAACGCCGAACCCGTCACCGTCCTCGTGGTGGACGACACCACGCCCATCAGGAATCTTCTGCGCCGCATCCTTGAAGAGGATTATGCGGTGCATACCGCGCCGGACGGCGAAACCGCGCTTTCGGCCTTCGCCCGCAACCGTCCCGAGATCGTCATCCTCGACGTGAACATGCCTGGCCTCTCGGGTCTTGAGGTGGTGAGCGAACTGAGGCGGCGCGGCGAGGACGAGGCCGTGGTCATCATGCTCACAGCCTCGGACGACCAGGCGCTCAAGGCCGAGGCCCTGAACCTGGGGGCCAACGATTTCCTGACCAAGCCCTTCCACAAGGGCGAACTCCTGGCCCGCGTGGGCGCGGCCGCGCGCCAAGTGCTGCTGATGCGCGAATTGCGGGCCGCGCACGAGCGTACCGCCCTGGAACTGTCGCGCATCGCCGCCTTACAGCGGCGCATGCTGCCCGAAACGCCGCCAAGGCTGCCGGGGGGGCTTTCGAGCGAAGTCCTGCACCGCGCCTCGGCCTTGGCCAGCGGCGACTATTTCGACTGCGTCCCGCTCGGCGAGGACCGCGTGCGCTGCATCGTGGCCGACGTTTCGGGCCACGGCGCGCGCGCAGCCTTCCTCATGGCCGTGGTGCGCACCCTGTTCCACGCCGCCTGGGCCGACGGACTGGCTCTGGACGTCCTGGCCGGACGCATCAATCGGCATCTTCTGGACCTGCGCGGCGACGGCGACTTCGCCACCCTCTTCGCCGCCGACCTGGACTGCGCGAACCGCCTCCTGACCTACGTGAACTGCGGCCACCCGCCCGCGCTGCTCGCCCGCGAAGGCGAGGAGCCGCTGCTCCTCGAAGCGACCATGCCCCTGCTCGGAGTCATGGATTGCAATGCCTCGCTGGGCCATGCCGAATTGACCGAGCGCTTCGGCCTCTTTGCCTTCACCGACGGCCTCTTCGAATGGCGCGACGAGTCGGGTGGCGTCTTCGGCCTGCCGCGCTTCCTCGATCTGGTCGGTGAGCGCCTGACATTTTCCGGCCCCTTCCTGGCCCCCCTGGCCGAGAGTTTGGACGCGCTTTCCAAGGGCGATACTGCGGAAAGAGACGACCTGACCGCCCTATGGCTTTCGCGGAGTCCCCATGCTTGAGTTCCGCCTCGAAACCCTGGCCACGGCCCCTGCCGCCTGCCGCCTGGCCAAGGCCGCCGTGGCCATCCTGGCCGACTCCCTGGCCGACTGCGAGATCGTGCATGACTTCGATCTGGCGCTGACCGAGGCCTGCGCCAACGCTGTGCGGCACGCCTACAGACCCGGCGCGCCCGGCACGCTGCAAATTGTGCTACGCCTCTTCCCAGAAGAGGCCGTGGAGGCGCTGGTCATCGACCACGGCCAGGGGCCGCCCGAAGATTTCGGCAGCGCGCCGCCGCCCGGCCCAGGGGAGGAAGGCGGCCGGGGCCTGATCATCATCGAGCGGCTCATGGACCGCATGCGCCTTGTGCGCGAAAACGGAACGACGATCCTCTCCATCGGCAAGAACGTCGGCCCCGGCCATTGGATCGCGGGCCGCTCATCCACCTGCTGAGCCATGTCCGGAAACGACGCGTCTCCCCCTCCCTATCTGGTCGAACCCCTCTTCACCGACGCCTCCAGGCAGCCGGACGGCCGCCCCGACGACCTGCAACTCACCGTGCAGGGCAAGGTCTGGCGCATGCTCGGCCGCGCCGGGGCACAGACCGAGACGCGCGGGGCCGAGGAATTCCTGCGCGCCGGACGGGGCCTGCCCGTGCTGCTCGGCGCGGGCCTTGGCCACGCCCTGAAGCTGCTCTTGGCCGAGCACGACGGCCCAGTGGCCGTGATCGACAAGGAAACGACCATCGCCGAGGCCTCGGGCGCGCGTGCCCTGCTCGACGGCCAGCCCGAAGGCCGAGTGCTGTGGATCGCCGAGGAGGACCGCGAGGCCGCGCTGGCCGCGCTGACGCGCTTTCAGTCCGCGCACGGCGGCTTGCCCTTCGCGCCCATCGTCCACCCGCTCTACGCCAGGCTCGACCGCGACTATTACGGCGCCCTGCGCGAAGCGCTTTTGGCCAGCAGCAAGGCCGACTTCTGGGGCCGGGCGCGCTACGCCAAATTCAAGGGCGATCTGCCCCGCGTGCTGCTCATCACCAGCCAGTATTTCCTCATGGGCGAGATCGTCGCGGCCTGCGAACGGCTCGGCGCGCCGCATCGCCTGCTCTCCCTGGAGGCCAGGGAGATGGGCCGCACCGAATTCGTGCAGGCCCTGCTCACGGCCGTGGTGGAATTCAAGCCGGACTTCGTCTTCACCGTGAACCACCTCGGCGTGGACCGCGAAGGCGTGCTGACCGAGCTTCTGGCCCGCCTGGAGCTGCCCCTGGCCTCGTGGTTCGTGGACAACCCCCACCTCATCCTCTACATCTACGATCGCCTGAACTCGCCCTACACGGCCATCTTCACCTGGGACGCGGACAACCTGGGTTCGCTCAAGGCCATGGGCTTTCCCCACGTGCGCTACCTGCCCCTGGCCACGGACGCGCTGCGCTTTCGGCCCGGCGCGCCCGGCCTGCCCCAGTGGCGCTCGCGCGTCTCCTTCGTGGGCAACTCCATGGTCACCAAGGTGGCCAAGCGGCTTACCGCGGCCGAACCCACGCCGCGCCTCGCGGCCGCCTACCCCGAGATCGCCAGGGGCTTTTCCGAAAGCAGCGAGCGCTCGGTGCGCGCCTATCTGGAGCACGCCCACCCCGACCTCGCGCCCGATTTCGCCGCGCTGTCCACGGTCGAACGCCGCCTGGCCTTCGAGACGCTCGTGACCTGGGAGGCCACGCGCCAATACCGCCTGGGCTGCATCCAGGCCACCCTGCCCTTCTCCCCGCTCATCGCGGGCGACCCGGCCTGGAAGGAGCTTCTGCCCGACGAGGGCCGCGCCTGGCGCTGGATCGGCGAGCTTTCCTACTACGACGACCTGCCGGGCTTCTATCCGCAGGCCGAGGTCAACTTCAACTGCACGAGCAAGCAGATGAAGGGCGCGGTCAACCAGCGCGTCTTCGACGTGCCCGCGGCCGGGGCCTTCCTGGTCACGGACCACCGCGAGCAGATCGAGGAGCTCTTCAGGCCCGGCACCGAGGTCGTGTGCTACCACGAGCCCGCCGAGGCCGAGGACCTGATCCGCTACCACCTCGCCCACCCGGCCACGCGCGAACGCGTGACGCGGGCCGCGCGCGAGCGCATCCTGGCCGAGCACACCTATGACATCCGCCTGCGCGAACTCTTCGCGGCCATGCGCGAGATTTACGGCTGACCGGGTATGAACGGGGACCACGGGCCGTGAAGAATCCCATCTGCATCCTGCAAATGCAGCGCATGGGCGACCTCGTCCTGACCTTTCCGCTCATCCTGTGGCTGCACCGCCTCTACCCCGGCCGCGAGATCTGGGTCGTGGGCGAGGAGAGCTTCTTCTCGGCCATCTACCACGTCTCGCCCCAGGCCGTATTTTTCCCCTGGAGCGCGGCCCCTCGCCTGAAAACCCGGCGCTTCGAGGCGGTCGTCAACCTGAGCCACCGCGACGAGGCCGCGATCCTGGCCGGGAGCCTGGACACGGAAACCGTGATCGGCCCCTACCTGGACAAGAACGCCGTGCGCCGCATCCGGGGAGATTTCCAACTCTACCGGGCCTCGCTCACCGGCTGCAACCGCCACAACCGCTTCCACTGGGCCGAATTGAACGCCCTGGACCTCGTGCCGCTGTCCCTGATCGCGGCCACGCGGCCCGATCCGCCCCGCCGCCTGCCGCCGGAGAAGCGGACCGTGGGGCTGTTCGTGGGCGCGTCCGAAGCGGCCAAGCGGCCCGCCCCGGCCTTCTTCGGGCAACTCGCCGTGGAGTGTCTCAAACGGGGGCTGCGGCCCGTGCTCCTGGGCGGCCCCGGCGAAAAGGATCTGGCCGCCGAGGCCATGCGGACGGCCAGAGAGCGGGCGCGCGGGCCCGTGCGCATCCTGAATCTGGCGGGCAAGCTCTCCCTGAAGGAATTCATCGCCGTGGGCCAGACCATGGCCCTGCTCGTGACGCCGGACACCGGCCCCATGCATCTCGCGGCCTGGACCGGCCTTTCCTGCCTGAACCTTTCCCTGGGCAACGTGCACCCCTGGGAGACCGGGCCGTATCAGCCCGGACACCACGTCCTGCGCTCCTCGGTCTCCTGCTCGGGCTGCTGGTCCTGCGAGCGCGAAAGCCATCTCTGCCACGCGGCCGCCAGCCCACGCCGGGTAGCGCTTCTGGCCGACCACCTCACGGCCGCGCCGTCCGCCAGGACCGCGCGGCTGCGCACGCCCGGAGCGCGGCTCTTGCGCACCGGCAAGAGCCCCCTTGGTCTGTATGCGCTCTCCCCGGCCACGCGAGAGACGGGCCGCGCGGTCTTTGCCCGCGACCTGAGCGGCGAATTCTGGCAGGCCTATTTCGGAGCCCGCCTTGGCCTGTGGGACGAGGCCCCGGCGCTTGCTGCGGCCACGCGGCTGCGCGAGGATGCGCCGCATCTCGCCGAGGTGCTCGGCCGGGCCATGCCGCGCTTCGCGCGAAACCTGGGGCAGGGGCTTCGGGGAACCATGCCCGACGATTTCTGGCGGGCGCAGATTCCGTTCCTGCGCCCCCTGGCGAGCTGGCTGCACATGGCCCTGGCCAACGACGACTTCTCGGCGAAGGCACGGCGCAAGGCGCTTTCGGACGCCGAGGCCTGTCTTTCTTTTCTTCTCCACCGTTGAGCCTGGCGATCGTACTGGCAGACAGCGGTACGCTCGTATGCCCCCGCAGGTCGTTCTGTGCTTGACGCGGGCCGCAATCTCTCCCAAAGATGTCCCTGCGCCGCGCCCCGACCCCCTGCGCCGCATTGCCCGCGAAACAGCCACGACGCCAAGGAGGCCCCATGATCCTGCTCGACGGAAAGACGACCGCCGCCGCCATCCGCGCCGAAGTCAGGGACGAGGTCGCCCGCCAAAAGGCCATGCGCGGCCGCGCGCCGGGCCTAGCCGTGGTCCTCGTGGGACAGGACCCCGCCTCCGAGGTCTACGTGCGCAACAAGGTCAAGGCCTGCGAGGAGACCGGCATCGTCTCGCGCAAGCTGACCCCGCCCGAGAACATCAAGCAGGTCGACCTCGAAGCCCTGATTCTGGAGCTGAACGCCGATCCCGACATCGACGGCATCCTGGTGCAGCTTCCGCTGCCGCTGGGCCTGGAAAGCCAGAGCATCCTCGATCTCATCGACCCCTGCAAGGACGTGGACGGTTTCCACCCGGTCAACATCGGCCGTCTCGCGGCCGGGCTGCCCGGTCTTCGGCCCTGCACGCCCGCGGGCTGCATCGAACTGCTCAAGCGGCACAACCTGCCCACGCGCGGCAAGCGGGCCGTTGTCGTGGGCCGCTCCAACATCGTGGGCAAGCCGCTCGCCATGATGCTCATGCAGTCCGGCGAATACGCCGACGCCACGGTCACGGTCTGCCACTCGCGCACGGCCGATCTTGCGGCCGAGGTCAGGCGCGCGGACTTCGTTTTCGCCGCCATCGGCAAACCACGCTTCATCACCGCCGAGATGGTCAAGGACGGGGCCGTGGTGGTGGACGTGGGCATCAACCGCACCGAATCGGGTCTTCAGGGCGACTGCGACTTCGAGGGCCTGTGGGGCAAGGTCGCGGCCATCACGCCCGTGCCTGGCGGCGTGGGCCCCATGACCATCGCCATGCTCATGCAAAACACCCTCGCCGCCTTCAAGGCGCATCTGGAGATGTAGATTCGCCGCTTCGTTGCTTTTTCCATGGCGCCCGGATGTGATGCGTGCTATGTTTTCATATTGAGTGAAGAGCTTCGCGCCTCGCCGCGAGGGAGAATCCATGGAGCTGAGCGTATCGCCCCGGCCGGGCTGCATCGTGGTCGCCCCCAGCGCAACGGACCTGCGTTTCGACGTCAGCACCGAGTTCAAGCATGCTCTTTTCGAGCTCATCGAGGCCCATGACGCGCATCTGGTGCTGGATCTCTCGAACGTCGAATTCGTGGACTCCACGGCACTTTCGGCCTTCATCGCGGCCAAGTCCCGGCTCGCGGTCAAGGGACGAACGCTGGTTCTGTGCGGCGACTCCAAGGCCGTGAGCGGCGTTTTGCGCCTGACCTCCCTGGACAACTTCCTGAACCTGCGTCCCGACCTTCAGGCGGCCCTGTCCGCCCTGCCCTCCTAGCGCGACTCTCCCCAAGACGCCCTTGCGGCGTGCCGCAAAAAGCCCCCAATCATCCTCCATGCACCTTGTGGCCCCGCGTGCACATCCTTGATCCATCCCGAAAGAGTATGATAAAGGAGGTCCATGGCCCGGAAAGACCATCGCCCGGCGATCTCCGCCGACCGCGACGCGCTGTCTGCACCACGGGCCGCATGGGAGGACGCATGCGCGGTGAAATCGCGGCGGTGTGCACGAGTGAGAAGACCGGCATTTCCAAGACGCCGGTGGAGTGCATCGAACTGGTGGCGGACTATGGGGTCAAGGGCGACGCGCACGGCGGCGGCGAGCGCCAGGTGAGCCTTCTGGCCGAGGAGGCCGTGGCGAAGGTCGGCGCGAAGCATCCCGGCATCGGCCCCGGCTCCTATGCCGAGAACCTGCTCCTGCGGGGCATCGACCCGGCCTCGCTGCCGCTCGGCGCGCGCCTGAAGGTGGGCGGCAACGTGCTCCTGGAGATCACCCAGATCGGCAAGAAATGCCATTCCAAATGCGCCATCCACCAGCAGGTGGGCTCGTGCATCATGCCCAAGATGGGCGTCTTCGCGCGTGTGCTTTCGGGCGGCACGGTCCGCCCCGGCGACGCGGCGCACCTGCTCGACTGACGATTTTCCGAGCTACCTCGCCTTCGCCATGCGCATGCTTCGGGTTCCGGCAATTTGTCCGGAGTCCGGCGCGCATTCCTCGCGGCGTGTCCGCCCCCTTGCCGTGACGCCCAGGTAAAGATATACCCTCCGATACCCATCAACACATCGGAGATTGACATGAAGCTCGCGCGCACCCTGCTCCTGGCCCTGGCCGCAGTCGTTCTGGCCGCTCCGTCCGCCTCCTTCGCCGACGCCTTGGAAGGGGCCTGGAACGTCGTCGGCTGGGAATCCGGCGCGGCCCAATCAGAGGAACCGGCCTACGAGGGCCAAGCGGTCATTAAAAAGCACGGCGACGGCTACGTCTTCGAGGGAATCATCGATGGGGGGGAGTATTTCGGCGTCGGCCTTTTCGACGAGAAGGGCGCGACCCTGAGTCTGGCCTTTCAGGGGCCCTCCGGCAACGATGCCGGGCTCACGGTCCTGACGCTTTCGGGCGACACGCTCACGGGACGCTGGCTTTACCTGGGCGACGAGGAAGGTCGGGTGGGACGTGAGGTGTGGACCCGCGAAAAACAATAGACCGTTGAAAACGCACCATCTGCCGCGTTGCCGCGAAAAGCGCCGGGCCCTCGTGTATTCTTTGCGTGGCGTCGGGAAACCGACGCCGCTCACGTCCCGCTGACGTAAAGCTCCCCGGCCCTGGCCGAAGACACGTGCCAGACCTGCCAATGGTCGCAGCCGCCGCACGGCGAGACTCCCTCAAGGTCGCCCTGGCCGTGCCTGCGTCGCAATTCGCGGTAGGCGGGGCCGTTGTACACGGCCTCGATGGACGAGGCGGCCACGTCGCCAAGCGGCTCGTTCGCGCCACGATCCCAGTCGTGGTTGCACACGGCCGCGCTGCCGTCGGCCAGGACCACCATGTCCAGCACGGGCTTAAGGCACGGCAGCCGCTTATCGTGCGGGGCCACATGTTCCGGCGCGAGACTGCCGAAGACTCCGTTCTCCGAATGACGCGGATAAAAGCGCACATCGCAGCCGCGCGAGAGCCAGTAGTCGATGAAGCGCTGCCTGCCTCGGGCCTGCTCCCCGGCCTGTGCACCTTCAACGGCCGTGCGGGGCAGTTCCACCGAGCTGATCTGGACCTTGGTCGCGGCCCCGCGCTCCTGGCGCAGGCGCAAAAACTCCCCGATGTTGGCCAGGGTCGCTTCGAGCTCGCCGTTCTGCCGTCTTTGCGCGTACAGGTCCGGGTCGATGGTGTCCACGGAGAAGGAGACGAAATCGAGGCTGGCGTCGAGCAGCAGCGCAGCGCGCTCTGGCGTCATGAGCGTGGCGTTGCTGGCAAGCTGTACGCTGGCGATGCCGCGCCGCTTGGCATGGGCCACGATGGCCGCAAGGTCCGGGTGCAGCACGGATTCGCCCCGAAAAAACGGCACGAGCGCCGTGACTCCGTTGGCCGAGGCCTCGTCCACCAGGCGCAGGGCGAGATCCGTGCGCATGCGCCCCGCCGCTGGCGGGGCGGTCACGCTGTGGCGCGGACAGGCCGGGCAGGCCAGGTTGCAGGCGTAGGAAAGCTCCAGGGTCAGCCGCTCGGGAAAGATGCGTATCGCCTCACACCGTTGAGCGAACCTGCTCGTGGATTCCCCTATGCGTTCAGGATCAAGCGTGGGCATGAAGCCTCCCGGCGGACGGCCACGGGGCAGTTCGCCAGCGACCGGACGGCCGTCGGTTCCTGTCGTGGTCATGGCTGATATTTCTCCAAGAACCAGCGCACCGTCTCCTCCAGTCCTTCGCGAAGTTCCCGGCCGGGTCTCCAGCCAAGGACCTGTCGCGCCTTGGTGATGTCCGCCCAACTCCGCATGACGTCCGCCTGCAAGGGTGGGCCGAAGGTCGTCGTGGTCTCGATGCCCCCCTCCCGCCTGAGGATGTCCGACAGCATCGCCGCCATGCTCGCCACCGAGGTCTCGACCTGGGTCGATATCTGATAAACCTCGCCGCCATGCGGGGAATGCGCGGCCGCGACGAGCGCGGACACGATGTCGTCGATGTGGATGAAATCACGGGTCTGCGTCCCATCGCCGTTGATGATCCACGGCTCCCCGGCCAGGGCTTGGCGGATGAACAGTGCGACCACGCTCCCCTTGCGCACGGAGAGTGGGCCGTAAACATTGCTGAAACGAAGAGCCACGGTCTTCAGGCCGTAGCTGCCGTGATAGGCGCTGCAATACGCCTCGCCCGCCAGTTTGCTTGCGCCGTAGGGAGAAATGGGGCGGCAAACCGTCTTTTCGGTGACGGGCGGCTCGGCCCGGCCGATGGGAGCGGACGACGAGGCGAACACAAAGGAGTCGACCCCATTGCGCCGGGCCGCCTCCAGATAGTTGACCAGCCCGACGACGTTGCATTCCATGTCCATGACCGGATCCCGGAGCGAAGGCTGCACCCCGGTGTTGGCCGCGAGATGGACGATGACGTCCGCCCCGGCTGCGGCCTGCATGGCCGTGCTCGCGTCACGGATGTCGGCGGCCACGAGTTCCACGCCCGGGGCAGACATGGGCGGGATGCCGCTGTCCAGCTTGCGGACGCTGGCCACCCGTTCGAGGTCCCGCTGGGAACCTCCGGACAGGTTGTCCACCACGCGGATGGACAGATCCGCCGCATCGGCAAGCAACTGCCGGATGAGCGAGACGCCGATGAATCCGCAGCCTCCGGTTATCAGCCAATTCCGCAATCCGTTACCCATTCTATTCCCCTGGGGCCGTAAACCCTAATGATGGCGATCTCGTACTCGTCCGGCAACTGCCAGACGAGTTCCTTGCCCACGATACCGCAGGCATCGGTCTCGAAGGCTTTCATGTCCTTGAAATTCATTGCTCCCACGGCCGCATCACTTCGGCATTGTGTGCCGCACGCATTCGTCATCTTTCCGTATCCCGCAAGATTGCGTTGCAAAAGTCTCGCCATCGGGCGTGAAGAAAGGCATCTCCGTCATTATTCACTCAGTGAATTAACAAAAGCCGTTCCCTAACGCCATCGCTCATCTTCCCTGCGGGCCTTCGAAAGGCTCCTTTCGGTTGTAAGTGGCGTCTGCCGACGCCAATTTCCCTACACCCAGCGCAACCGCCGCACGGGCGATCGTTGTTGCGGGCTTGGCAAGGCAATGGCGAAGGTGCGACGTGGTCACCGGTTTCGTCCGCATGATAGGAAAGTCGGAACCAAGCGTCTTCAAGGCAATGGACACGCTGGCCGATGAACCATATGATTCGTTGGATTTTCATCGAGGATGGCGGCAAAAAGCATCCTCGAATCCGCCGCCGCGGACGGAAACATCTGGTCAGGGCCGGACGGACTGGCCGTTGTCACGGATCGCGTGGCTCGCCCCCAAAGACGCGGAGAAGAAACGCACCTTCAAGGCCAAAGCGATGCTCGGACAAGGCCCGCGAAAATTCATCGCGCGGCGCGACGGGCGCTAGGCCGGAGTCGAAGGCAGGCGCAAGGGCGCGGGAATCGAACAGGAGCAGCCATGTACGCCATTCCGCTCATCAAGCCGTACGTCACCGACAAGCTCAGGCAACGGGTTCTCGACGTGCTGGACTCCGGCTATCTGACCGAAGGGTCCGTCACCCAAGAGTTCGAGACGGCCATTCGCGACTTCATCGGCTGCCGGCATGCCCTGGCTGTCACCTCCTGTACCGCCGGGCTCGAAGTGGGCCTGCGCTGTCTGGGCATCGGGCCGGGCGACGAGGTCATCGTCCCGGACTACACGTACCCGGCCACGGCCTGTGTCGTGAACATCGTGGGCGCGACCGCCGTCGTGGTGGACGTGGACCCGAGGACCATGCTCATCGACTGCGACGCCCTGGAGCGGGCCGTCACGCCCAGAACCAGGGCGGTCATCCCGGTTTCGCTGTTCGGCAGCCCGCTGGACTACGGACGCCTCGACGCCCTCAAGGCGAAACACGGCTTCTTCATCCTGGAAGACGCGGCGTGCTCCCTTGGGGCCTCCCAAGGCGGGGCCATGGTCGGAACCCACGCCGACATCTCGGTCTTCAGCTTCCACCCGCGCAAGTTCGTGACCACCGGCGAGGGCGGCGTCATCACCACGGACAACGCCGAATGGGCGGACTGGATGCTGTCGTACAAGCATTTCGGCATGGGCGTGTCCGAATCCCGGCTGGCCACGAGCTTCGACCGCATCGGCGCCAACTACAAGCTCTCCAATGTGCTGGCCGCCATCGGGCTGGCCCAGATGGAGGACGTGGACGAACTCCTGGCCGAGCGCCGAGTGCTCGCCGCGCGATACAAGGACCTGCTGGCGGCAAGACCGGGCATCGACCTGCCGGAAGCAGTCGCGGGCGGAGAGCATTCGTGGCAGACCTTCTGCGTGTTCGTAAAGAACCGCGACGCGGTCATGGCGGCCATGCGCGAGAAGGGCATCGAGGCTCAGATCGGGACCTACTCCCTGCACATGCACAAGGCCTTCAACGACAACCCCCTTGTCCGGTTCGGAGGCGACATGGCCAACAGCGCCTTCGCGTTCCGGCACGCCCTGGCGCTGCCCATGTTCCACGGCATGACCGAGGAGGAGCATATCCAGGTCGTCGATGCGCTCGCCGCTGCCGTGGGCTGAACGGAGGAGACGTGGCGCAAGGGCAACTCGGCATAGCGCACATCGGATGGGTCGCCTCCTGCCATCTGGTCCGGCGGGTGGACGAACTCTGTCGGCGCGGAGTGCGCAACGTGGTGTTCACGGACAACGTTCCGCCCCACTTCGACCCCTCGGCCCACGACTTCACGGTGTTGGACCTGCCAAAGGACCTCTTCTCCGCCCCGTTACGGCTGGTCCGATGGATCGAGGACCGGCTGAAAGCCCTGGGCATCGACCTGGTGCACGCCCACTCGACCCATTTTCCGGCCAGCCTTGGCTTCTTCATCCGCACCGTTCCCGCGATTTGCTCGCCATGGGATTTCGTGCACAGCAAAGACCCGTTTTCCCCGCTCTTCCATCGCGCGATACTCGACCAACTCCCCTGCGGCACCCTGCTGGACGGCGTCTCGTTCTCATCCAAGCCGTACATGGACGACGTCGTCGCCAAAGGGCTGCCCGCCGAGCGGGCCTTCTGGCACTCCTGGGGCGTGGACCTGGCCATCTTCTCGCCCGGCAGACACGCGGAGCGGGCTGCCCGGCTGCGCGAAAGGCTCGGCATCGGGCCGGACGAAATCCTCTTTCTCAGCCCCAGGACTCCAAGCCTTCCGGCCAACGTGGACATCGCCATGCAGGCCGTGGCCGAATTCGGCAGGACCCGCCCCGCACGGCTCGTGGTCACCGGACACCACATCACCCGCGAGTCGCTCTACTACGAACGCCTGGCAGCCAGGCCGGACATCGCGCGGACCACCGTCTTCATGGACACGGTGCGCAACGACGAGGACATCGCGACGCTCTATGAAGCCTCGGACATCGTTTTGTCCCTGCACAGCAACGACTTCAACCCCGCTACCGTGCTCGAAGCCTTTGCCATGGAGCGGCCGGTCGTCACGCACGACTTGAGGACCGTCTCTTTCTGGGCCGAACACGGCGTCACCGGCTGGCACGTGCCGCCAAGGGACGTGCAGGCCACAGTGGCCGCGCTTGAAAGCATCGCCCGCGCAGGCAGGGAGACCTGGCGGGCCATGGGCCGGGCCGGACGGCGGCGCGTCGTTGAGCTCGCCGATTTCCAGAAAACCATGGATCGGCTACCCGGTCACTATCGGCAGGTGATCCGGCTCGCCGCCTCGTCACCGCGCCCGCCGCTGACCTCCTATGACAAGGGCTTGCTGCACGACATCTGCAACGTTCCTGACCAGGCCGCAGCCTTCTACCGGCAGGCCGCCGAAGCGGGCGAGCAACGCCCCCTGCTCGCCGAACTGCTCGAGGAAAAGACGGCCATGGCCCGGCCCGACAAGGGACTGGAGTATTTCGCCGCGAAGCGGAGTCAGGCAGTGGTCAGGGAGATGGTCGCTGCCGACGGATCGCAGTGGCCCCGGCTGGCAAAACGCCTTCCTCTGCCCCTGAGTCTTTTCCGGCACGACTTCATCGTCGCCTTCTGGCCGCTCCTGGAAAGGGGCGACTTCGGCGCCGTTCTCGACCTGACGGTCTGCCTTGCCGATCATTACCGGACGGACACGCTGGAGTGGATCGGCGAGACGGCTTTCCTGTTCGGTCGGCGGTTCGGGCAATGGGAGCGCTGCGCCCGCCTGCTCGCCGCTACCAGGGACGGCGGCGTCTCGCTGGCCGCCTTGGCGTGCGAAACGGCGGAACGCCTCGGCCCGGACCACGACCTGACTCCCGTTCTCGCGGCCAGGGCGCTGGCCTGGAGCGGCGAAGGAGGCGTCGCCTCCCACCCGAACCTCGCCGCCCTGCGGGCCGAGGTGGCGAAGCGGGCTCGCGGATTGGCTCGGCCCTGACGACGTCACCCTCCGGATTGCGCCGGGTTGTTTTTCAACAGCCCCGGCCTGGGATGGCGCGCCGCGCTCAGGAGAATAGCGTGTGTACGGCCAGCCTGTCGCCGTGAGCGTTTTGCAGGGATCGAGCGATGTCGTATTCGTAGGCACGGCTACAGACGATCACATCCCTGGCCACCTCGGGGATCAAGGCCGGGGCGACAACAGGCTTGCCCTCGAAACGGGTCCCCCACTTCGCTTTGTCGTTGTCTGAGAACGCGACGATGTTCGCCCGTGACAGGTGCGTGCTGCGAAGGAGCATGGCGCTGAACCCGCCCGCGCCGAAAAGCACCACCGGCGCGTCGCCCACCCGCTCCAGAACGCCGGGCACGTCGGCCTCGACCGTGTCGGACGAGAGCACCGCGACCCGGTCCATGGGGTAGGTGTCACGCGCGTAATCCATGTACCGCCCGAAACTGCGGGAATCGCAGGAGACCAGAATCGGCCCTTGCCAGTCGGCCAGTGTCTCGGGCGGCACCCGGTCTATCCCGAGCACGCCCGTCACCTGGGCGGGAATGTCTTCGAGCAGGGCGATGGCGCCGATGGTGAAGCTGGTTTTCACGGAATGATAGTAGTGCAGGAAGTATCCGATTTCCTCGGTCATGCCGAACAGCGCGATCCGTTTTCCGGCGAAGTGCCGTTCGCACCAGTCCGCGAACCGCCGGAACTGCGTGGGCGAAGCCCGGTAGTATCCGTAGTCGCCCTTCTCGATCTGGCGGCGCAGCTCGGCCAGGCGGAAGGCCAGCTCTCCTGCCACGCCGTCGCTTCCCCGGGACTTGGCCACGGCGATGGCCTCGGCAAAGTGGGCCTTCCAATCCATGTCGGCCAGCAGTCCCGAATACCAGTAGATGTTCTCGTCGTAGAAATCGCCGAAGATCGGCGCGAAGAGCGGCTTGAAACCGTGATCGAGAAAAAGTCCGACCAGTTCCGGCAGGCTCGGCAGGCTCGTGCGCATCAGGACCGTGCGCGTGGTGATGTGCCAATTGGGAAAGTTCCTGGCCGTTTCGCTCACCAGGCGCAGGTTTTCGAGAATGGTCTCCCAGGCGATGCCCACCCGGATGGTCTCGTATGCGGAGCCGACGGCGTCCACGCTGATGTTCATGTCGAGGTTGGGAAACCTTTTGAGCAGGTCGATGCGCCTGGCAAGCTCCTTGCCGTTGGTTCCGGTCGAAAGGACCGTTTCCGGGTGCATTCGCTCGGCCGCGTATTCCATCATTTCGAGCGTGGCCGGATTGAACAGAGGCTCGCCGCCGCCGATGCGCAAAGTCGCGACGTTTTCGAATCCGACGGACGACAGGAGCGCCTTGGCGTCGTCGAGAAAGACATTGCCGATCCGCCGTTTCCCGAGCTTGGAATACGAATGCACCGTGCACATCTTACAATGAATGTTGCACACGCCAGGAAAAGAAAACCCCAGTTCGAGGGGAGGCTCGTTCAGAACCTCCGCACCCCGGCGGACAGCATCGCGGGTTTTGTCGATCCTTTCGAGAAGGCGCGGGTCCGCCATATGGCGATAGTCGTACAGCTCCGGCTCGTTCATGCCGGAGCGGACGCAACTCTCGCAGATGGTCCCGCCGATCTCTTTGGCGTGGACCTGCCTGCGCAGTTCCCGCATGAAGGGGCTGTTGACGTGCGCCATCAACTCTTCTTGCGTCGTCGGAAACCGGGAGTATTCCCCGGCGACGATCCGGCAGCAAGGGCGGTAGCGATTCTCCGCCAGGGTGATGGTCCGCCACGGAGCCGTGCAGATGACCGTGTGAGTCGCCATGAAGCGCTTCCTTCTCTTCAGTGTTTTCCCGTCATCCGTCCGGACCTCACTCGCCATGGATCACGGAAATCCCTTCGACCACGCCGTGCACGACGCAATACGAATGGCTGCTGCCGACAAGCGGCACGTTGAACTTACAGGCCACGTACAGCGAACCGTCCACCAGCGCCGCTTCATACCCGACGCCCCGGTCGCGCCCGAGCCATCGCAGCAGGGGCGTCCACGGCATGCAGACCGAGCGGAGCACGTTCAGGCCGTCCATGACCAGGATGTGCAGCCCGGAAAAATCGCAGACCAAAAGGCCATGTTCGAAGGCGCTGACGTGCCCTGGCGACCTGAACCCGCCAGCGACGTGCCGTGGCGGGCCTTGCGGCGGAAAATACAACAGGTTGGCGCCGCAATACCCGTCGCCGAGCGATTCCAGGAATACATGCCCGTCCCGAAACGGCGCGCCGGTCTGAAGCCGGTGGTGGCAACAAAGCCGCCTTCGATCCGCCAGGGTCCACGAGGGGCCGAGCCTGAAAAGGACTTTCGCGGCGGGAGACAGGATGGTCGCACCGTCCGCTCCGGCCTGTACGAGCGTGGCGTTCGGGCCGATGCCCTCTGGCAGGCCGATGCTCTCGACTGCGGACAGGTCGCCTTCGGCAATCCAGAGAGTCGAACCGTCCTGCGCCAGCATGTAGGTGCGGCCCCCGGCATGGAGAGTCGAGGCCAGGGGCCTGCCGCCCGGCGCGGGAAGCGGCCGGACCGCCCCGGAAACGTCGAGATGGTGCGCCGCGCGGCTGACCTGATCGCATCCGATGAATCCCTTCCCTGCGCAGGGCGAAATCGACCGGAGCAAGGAAGGCAGGGCCGCTTCCTCGGGAATGACGCAGCGCAGCGAGGAGAACGTGAGCGCGCCGGACGCGCTCGCCTCGCCCTCTTGTTCGCCGCCCCGGCAAAAATTTTTGTAGAACGTCCGCAGACCTTCCCCGCCGCCCAGGAGCATGTCCCGCCCAACGGCTGAAACCGACGACTCCCGGACGCGCTCGAAAAGCGGAAAAACGGTCGGCCCCGTCATGCCGCACCATCCCGCAGGTCGTCTCGGCCCGCCTGCCAGACTTCGTGGCGCAGGACGTCCAGGAACGTCAGCACCCGGATCGATTCGCGCGAGGCGTTGGGCAGGCGCTGCACCCTTCCCGAGGCCATGCGCTCGTCGAGTTCGAGCAATTGCCTTCGGGTGCCGAGGCACAACGCTTCGTCGAAGCGAAAAATATCGGGGAAGTCCTGGCGCCCGGTCACGACCCTGGCCTTGCAGGCAAGGCTTGGGACATGAGGAGTGGACGCCGCGTATGCCCCACTGCCCACATGGCTCTCCACAGTATAGAGATAGCCGCTGACCGCGCCTTCCGGGACAGGGAGCGCCACGCTGCCCCTCTCCAGCGGCAGCGTCTCGGGGAACTCCGCGACGATCCCGGTCCGGGAAAACGGCACAAGGCTCAGCACGGACATGGGAGGGGCTGAAACGTCCAGGACACAGCCGTTTCCGTTTTCCGACACCCGGACAACCCCCTCGCGGCGGGCCGACACGGCGATAATGGACGCACTCCCGGCCGGAGGCTGGTTCAGCCAGACAATACGCGCCGAGTCGGCGTCCTCACGCACCGTCAACACGCCATCCCCCGGCTCGAGCCCGCCCATGCCGGCGCGGGCGGGGAACGCCCGGCTTGCCGCGGCCACGGGAAGCCGCAGCCTTTCCCGAAGGTCCGCGACGGCGTCTTCGGACGCCAACAGGTGCAAAACCCCCGAATCGAGGACGGTGTACGTGGTCCGGAACTGGACCGGATTGTCCCTGGGCTTTTCCATCGAGATGACGGGCTCGGCCGGGTTTTCCTCGAAGGCCGTGCGGGCAAGCTGGATGTCGCTTCCGGTGACGGTGACCGTCCTGAAGTCGAGGACGAGCAGCGGTTCGTCGGAAGAGATGCCGTCAATGCCGGGCAGGGCCAGCGCGCGCGCGTGCAGCGGGCCGGGAGGCGGGGCCTGGGTCTTGGTGCACGGCAGCGAAAGTGCGGCCGCCAGTGCAGCCACATGATCGGAGTCCGTGAACACCCGGACGTCGGCTGCGGACGCCTGATCGCGCACCATGACGAGCCGTTCGGCCAAAAGGCCGGACAAGGGCGGAGCGGTCCAGTCCAGTTCCGCGTCGGCGATGAAAATGGGTAGCAGCAGCTTCATAATTCGAAATCGAACAGGTTGTGTTCCAATACCTTTCTGGCCAGTTCCAGATCTTCCTCCGCGTCGATATCGATGAGTTCGACGGGATCGGTGAGCACGTGCTGGTAGTGTCCGGCGGCCGAAAAATCCAGATACCTGCCGTAGCAGTATCCGTAGGTGCGCACGTGCGGCGCCAGCGCCATGGCCACCTCCGCCTCGCCGTAGGGATGCAGCAGACCGCCCTCCTCGCAGAAGAACCGCTCCTGCGGCGTGTCGATCCGCCGGACGGTGGAGACCGTCTCGTACCCGGCCAGCAGCGTGTCCACGAGGTGTTCGATGGTGGAGCGCCTGCGGAATGGGTGCGTGGGGTAGAGCACCACCTGCCCCAGCGGCCGGTATCTCTCCCGTTCGAAGAGGCCGTTGCGGATGTGTTGCAAGGCCAGCCCCACGTCCGCCCTGTCGCCGCTCAGGTGGGCCGGGCGCAGGAACGGCACCTCGGCCCCGTATTCCCTGGCGATGTCCGCGATCTCGGGGTCGTCGGTGGACACGACCACCCGCGTGATGTTGCGCGCCGCCCTGGCCACGCTCACGGACCACGCCACGAGGGGTCTGTCGCCAAGCATGAGGGCGTTCTTCCTGGGTAGCCCCTTGGAGCCGCCGCGGGCCGGGATGATGGCCAGGACTTCCGGCCGCGATGCCGCGCGCTCGCCCGTCATCGTCCCTCTCCCGCCGCGCGTTCGCCAATGACGCGCCGTATGGCCCGCTCAAGGATCGCGCAGGTCCGGTCAATGTCGAAATCCATCCCGCGCTGGCGCGCCCTGTCCGCATAGCGCCTGTACCGGTCGGGCGCGCGCAACTCGGCGAGCAGCGTCGGCACGGCCTCGAACCGCCCCGCGGGATAGAGCATGCCGTGCTCGCCGCTGCCAAGCAGTATCCCGACATCGCCCACGTCGGGCGCAACGCACGGCAGCCCGGCGGCCATGGCCTCCATGATCACCGTGGGCCAGCCTTCCCTGGTGGAGGTGAGCAGCAGGACGTCGATGTCGTCGTAGAACGTCTCGGCCTGGGCAACATATCCCCGGAACTCCACGGGCAGCCCGGCGGCCGCTTCGCGTACCTGCCGGGCGTAGTCGGGATACTGCTCCTCGCCCGCAAGGTGCAGGGTGCACCACCCGGCCTCCATGCCCGGCCGCAACACCGTCACGGCTGCGAGTTGGTTCTTGTGGGGCGCGATGTTGGCCAGGATGCCGACGCGAAGGGGCGCATCCTGCGGCGGCGGAGTGCGCGGCGCGGCGCAGAAGCGGGCCATGTCCACGCCATTGAAGAGAATTTCGCCGCCCTTGATCGGGATGCCCAGTCTCCGGGCGCTACGTTGCAGTGAGGGACCACTGAAAAAGACATGTTCGGGGTAGGCGTAGCTCAGCCGTTCGAATTCCGGATCGAAATGAGTGTCATTGCCTTCGAACCAGCGCAGAAAACTCCTGATGTAGACCACCGGGACGGACGAGGAGGCGAAATACGCGGCGACTTCGCGCGCATGGCGGTTGGTGCGGACCACGGCGCAATCGAAGGTTCCCGCGTCCAGCATGTCGCGCAGCACCGCGAAATCCCCGGCGCGGTGGGGGATGCAAAGCGCGTCCAACTCCGCTTCGAGCGGCCCGTGGATGTACGACCAGCACGCCTGCTCGAAACGGGGGGCGAGCCGCTCGACGAGCATCATGTGCTGCCGCTCCACGCCGCCCACCTCAAAGGCGTTGAAGAGGTGCACCAGGCGCGGCCTGGATTGGGGCGGACATGCCGCAGCAATTTCAGCCGCCATCGTTTCTCCGGAGCAGGGTGCGAAACTTTCTTTGGGCCATGAGGAGAAGACGCTGGACGAACAGGATCGCGCGCTCCCCCCTGCGAGACACAGCGAACTCCCTGTGCAGGAGCGTGTTGGCCCAGGCGTAAGTCGTCAGTTCGCACGCGATCTGCCGCATGGCAAAGGACCGCCTGTAGTCCAGGTGCTCCCCGGCCCAGGTCAGGACCGATTCCCGAAGCGCCGCGAACTCCTCGGCGCTCATGTCGAGATAGTGAAGCATGGCCGCATGGCAGTCGTCGGCATCGTGCGCCACGCGTAGCGGAACACGCGAACCGTACAGGACGCTGATTATTTCTATGTTGATCTGGCGCACCACGCATGCGCCCACGGACAGGGCTTCGCGCGTCAAACCGCCGATGGCGTTGCTCCCAGGCTGCAGACTGTCGAAGACCACGGCGTTCGAAATGGAGAGATAGGTCGCCAGTTCCCAGAACGAAAGATGATCGACGAAATCGATATGCTCCAGCACGCCCAGTTCCCCGGCCAGGGCGTGGAAGGCGTCGGCGTCGTTGCCGTGCCGCGCGACCACCGCCCGCACGTTGCGCGTCTTCGCGATCCGCGCGAACGCCTGCAGAAAGCTGTCCGCCCCCTTGTACTGGTTGTCCCGGACCTGGTAGTTGAGGCGTGACAACCAGAGGAAGACCTTGTCGTACCGGCCGTAGGCGTCGTTCAGACGGGCCAGGAGGGTCTCGTCGCGCACGTCGAGGTTGTGTCGCTGGTCCTCGGGCAAACTGACGAAGGTGACCCGGCCCTGCATGCGCAGTTCGCGCATGGTCATGGCCGTGCCGCCGGACATGCCGCTGAAGATGCGGGTGCAGTGACGAAGCGCCTTCCGGAAGATGAAGCCCCGTATCTTCTCGTCAAAGGGATGCGGGCCGAACCACCCGATGCGCGGGATGTCGCGCACGTCGCCGCCCAGGGCGATGTGGAACACCGGAATCCGGTCGAACTGCAGGCCGAACATGACGGACGAGCCGCTGGTCACGACCGCGTCGAAGTCGTTCTCGATTCGCCTGGACGCCGGGGTCTTGCCGAAATACGGATACCACGCGTCGAGATCGGAATAGATGTGCGTCCACGGGCAGGCGGCGATGTCCAGCCCCGGACTGACCAGCGCCGGATGCGACCGCCGCTGCGTCAGGTTGTCCGGATGAATGAACAGGTGGCTGTCGAATCCGAGTTCCCTGAGCCAGCGGCACAGGCGATAGGCGTTGTTATCCTGGTTGCCCACAAAGGCCACGCGGGGCCTGGATACGGCCCTGACCGCACCGTCCGTCATCGCCGCTCCCCGTTTGCGCCGCTGGTCGTGTAAAATTCCACCGCGTCCCCCTCGACCGCAACCGTCCCGAGAATCCTGGCCGGAACCCCGCCGACAATGGAGTGGGCGGGAACGTCCCTGGTGACCACCGACCCGGCGCCCACCACGCTGCACCGGCCGATGCGCTCGGCTAATTGCTGGGCCGTGCGCGGCACGATCTGTTTGTTGCCGGGCGCGACGTACTTGTCCTCGCGGACGATCCACTTGCCGCGCACCTTGGGGGGGATGATGATGGTCACTTTCATGGCGTTCGCTCCAGACCCAGAACGGGGGTGTTTCTGAACCACAGGCCGGCCCCGAGCCCTTCCTTGAACTGGAAGAGCCCCTCGTTGCAGGGCTTGCCCAGCATGCTCGTGGCGCTCCGGCAGGTCTAGGTTCGGGCTGTCCGTGAGAAAGAACGTGGCTGAGATGTTGGCCTCTTCCAGCAGGTCGAGCAGATGGCGGCAGACCGGCTCCGGTGTCCAGTCAATGTCGAAAGTCAGGCAAACGCGGTCCATGTTTAGCCCTCCATGTTCCAGCCGTCGTGGACGGGACCGAACCGACGCAGGCAGGCCTTGTGCAGCAACTCCCATTCGTCATCGGGCAGGACGCGCCGGTCCTGGGCGGCAAAATGGACCCCAGGTTCCGCCGGGACGACCTCGATCCTTCGGCGGCGCAGGGCCTGGACCGCCTCCCGGAGCGGGGCGCCGGGATCCCGGCAAAGGACCTCGTAGCGCACGCGGATGATGTCTGCGGGGTCCACCGCGCCCAGGCCGTCCTCCAGGTCGTCCAGGGTGTGACGCATCTGCCCGGCCACCTGCTCCCACCACGGCAGAAGCTTCAGTTCCGGATACTGCGCCGGGCGCACGGACCACCAAGCGCGGATGTCGCCGTAGCGGAGCCTGCGGCCCACGGCGATGGACTGCGCGTTATAGAGCGGATGCCGCTGGCAGACCACCCAGAGGCTGTCCGGGAAAAGTTGGCGGAGGAAGGCCACCTGGAAGGTGCACCAAGTGTTGTTCTTGAAGACCATGGGGCGCCCGTCCACGGCTTCCATGCGGCCCATGGCCGCGCGTAGGCCGTCCCGGTCCACCCGCTCCAGCAGGTCCGGGCCAAGCTTGTGCACGCCCTGCCCCAAGTCGAACCAGCGGTCCCAGAAGTAGCCGAATTCGTGGGGCTCGCCCCAGCCCGAGGTCACGCCGTACTCGGAGCGGAAGCTGTCCGGAGCCGCGCCTTCCAGTCCCAGGGCCCGCTGCAGGAGCAGGCCCAGGCCCGGAGCCTGATAGAAGCGAGCCACGAAATTGCTTACGTAGCCGAAGCAGCCAGCATGGGAAAATATCTGGCTCACCAGGGTGGTGGCCGACTGCGGAGCCCCGACGATGAAGATCACGGGCAGGCGCGGGGCCAGGATCCCAGCGGCCCCGGCGATCTCGACGTCCAAGGGCGCCAGAAGCCCGTTGAGGCGGCGCAGCAGATCCTCGCGGTCCTCGTCCTTGCGGTAGCGCTCAGTGCGCATCGTTTCTTCCATGACCTCCTCCTAACCCATCCGACCCAGGACGCCCCGGGCCACATTGAGCACCATCTCCAACTCCCCGTCGCCCAAGCCCGGATAGATGGGCAGGGACAAGGTACGATCCCAGACCTCTCGCGCCACGGGAAAGTCCTCGTCCCTGACCCCGGGCTCGAAACGGTGGGTCAGGATGTCCACAGGTCGCCGCACCGCCACGCCGCGACTCTCGAAAGCTGCCATGAGTCCCTCCACCCCGCGGCCCTCGGGCACGAGCACGGGAAAACGGAAATGCATACAGCGCACGGCTGCGGGCCAGGACAGGCCCGGCAGATCCCGAAGCAGGGACAGGTACGCCTCGGCCACGCGGGCGCGGCGGGCCGTGAAGTCTCGGAGCCGGTCGAGTTGGGCCAGGCCCAGAGCGGCCTGCAGGTCGCTCAGGGGCCAGAGGTTGAGGGCGTATATCGAACCGTCGATACGTTTAAGGTCCGCCAACCGGTCCACTAGCCCGGGCTCGGCTGCCACGACCACCCCGCCTTCCCCGGCGCAAAGAACTTTGGTGGCCTGCAGGGAAAAGATACTCAGATCGCCGACAAGTCCCGGAAAGTCCTCGCCAGGGCAGAGGAACTGAGCGAAATCCTCGATGACCACGGCCTTATGGCCGCGTAGCGCGGAGAAGTCGCGCCAGCGCCCTAGGATGTGGGGCACGATGAGGGCCTCGCAAGTCTGGGCGGCCGCCAGGGCCTGGTCCGGGTCCAGCAGAAGATCATGAGCGATGTCGCAGAACACGGGCCGGGCGCCCACATGGCGGATGGCCGCCAGCAGGCTGGGGCAAACATAGGTAGGCAGGGCAACTCGGCAGCCCGTTCCGACTCCCGCCGCCAGCAAGGCCAGGACTAGGGCCTGGGTTCCGGACCCGCAGGCCACGCCCCCGGCGCCTCCGGCCAGCGCGCTCAGACGCCGGGCCAGTTCCCCGGCCAGGGCGCCCTCGGCCAGCATGCGGCCGGACATAACCCGTTGCATCGCCTGGAAGTCCTCCGCTTCGATGGTCGGTCGCAAATGGGGGATCATGACGCGCACATCCTGAAGGGCAAGCTGTAAAAGAAGGGAAAGGCCTCGGACAGCCGCGCCCTGGTCATTCCGGCCAAGGCCGGATCGTAGATCCGGATGAGGTAGTGGTAGGGACGGTCCTCCGCCCCGAACTGCCTCTTGAAGCGGTGCACGCCCTCCTGTGTATCCCAGGTGCCTCCGAAATTCCACCGCGCGGCCCCAGCCCCGGCGGCCCGGCGCATGCCCTCGTAGACCAGGAGGGAAAGGGCGTTGCTATCCTGCACCGCAGCGTCCATGGCCGGGACTAGGTACTCCCAGCAATCGCCGAAGCGGGCCACGAGCATGCCTGCGGCGATGCAGTCGTCCTTCTCGGCGAAGAGGAACGAGCACATGCCGCCCGAGCGCGCCGAACGCGCGGCCCAGGCGAAAAAGGCTTCGGGTTTGGTCAGGCCGCCCCTGCCGCCGATACCCCGCTCGTGCATGGCCCGCAGCCAGTCCAGGGCTTCGTCGTCGCAGCGCTCGCGCACGGTCACCCCTTTGCGCTGGGCGTTGCGGATGTTGTTGCGCCGCTTGCCCTCCACTAGGTCCGGCAGGATGCGTTCCGGATCCCCGGGAAGCGGGGCTATCTGGCCCAGGCGCCAGTCTTCCGCGTCCGGGCGCAGAATCCGGCGCAAATCCTCCAAGCGGGTTTCGACGGGTGTAAGGATGAAAGTGGCGGAGCGGCAGCCGCTCTCACGAGCCACCTGGTCGAACTCCCCGGCCAGAGCCTCCAGAACGTCCGAGCCGTCCAGGCCGGGCCGACACACGGGGCCGCCGTGGCTGCCGAAGAACGGCAGGGAGTTGATGACCCTGCCTTCCCCCTGGTCGGGCGAAATCACATACGGTAGGACGCCGACCAGCCCATCGCTGTCCCAAGCGGCGATGAGTTGGGCCTCGGCGCCTGTGACTTCCCCGAGCATGTCCAGCCACTCCGGGGAGTGGGTCATCATGGCCGCCGGAGACACGGCCAGGAGGCCGTCGTAGTCCGGGAGGCTGCGGACCGGGAGACGCTCGACCCGGAGCATCAGGCCCTCCCCTCGCCGCGGATGTACTCGCGCAGCCAGCACTCCACGTTGAGCAGCGACCAGATCAGCAGGCGGCGGTTCTTCTTGCCCTCCAGGTGCTCCATGACCAGCCGTCGCACCGCGTCGCGGTCCAGATACTCGTACACTGCGGCTTCGCGCTTGATGAGCCGGTTGGCCACGTAGCGGATGCTCTCGCCCCTGAACCAGCTCTCGTCCGGCGCGGAAAAGCCCTGTTTGACGCCGCCAGAGATGTCCTGCGGCACATGGCGGCCGAGCACTCGGCGCAGCGCCATTTTTCCGTCACGGGTTTTCTCGAAGTACTTAGGCCCCTTGGGGCCGGGCTCGTTCTCGTTCATCCGCACGACCTCGGTGAGGTTGCCGAGCTTCATGGACACCGGCAGGCGCATGGCGAAATCCACGAGGTCGTTGTCCAGGAACGGCACCCGGTTCTCCAGGCCGTGAGCCATGGACATCTTGTCCTCCACCGTGAGCAGGCCGTGCAGGAAGGTCTTGGCCTCGAAATAGAGCGAATTGTTCACGGACTGCTCCGGCGTGCAGGGCAGGTGCCTGCGTTCGCCGAAAACGTCGCGGAAGATGTCGCGCGTCCAGACGTGGCCGACCTCGCCCCAGATGGGCGCGAAGACCTCCTTGATGAGGCGGTTTGGGATCAGCCGCTGCCAGAAGACGTAGTACTTGTCGATGTAGTCCTCGAAATCGCTGCACACGGCGGCGCGGTAATAGCGCCAGGGATAGCCCGCGAACAATTCGTCCCCGCCCGTGCCGCCGAGCACCACCTTGACGAACTTCGAGGCCAGTTTGGCCGCGTAGAAGTTGGGGTAGCACTGCCCCACCCTGGGCTCTTCCAGGTGCCAGGCCAGGGTGGGCAGGCAGCGCTCCATGTCGCCCGCCTTGAGCACCATCTCGTAGTGCTCGGTCTTGAAGAGGTAGGACATGTACTCGGCATTGGCCCGCTCATCGCAAGCCAGCTCCAGGCCCGAGGCCGAGCGCAGGTCGAAGCCGCAGGTGAAGCTCTTGATGTAGGGCAGGTGCGAGGCCGCCACCGCGGTGATGGAGCCCGAGTCGATGCCGCCGGACAGATAGGCCCCGAGTTCCACGTCGCTGACGAGTTGCCGCTTGACTGCTCGACTGAAGAGCATGTCCAGTTCTTCGAGATACTCGCCCTCGCCAAGCGGCCTTTCCGGCTCCCGGAAGTCGAAGTCCCAGTAGCGCGAGAAGCGCAGGGCGCGCTCCTCCTGCGTGGCGGGCACGAAGGCCGTGCATCCGGCCGGAAACATCTCTACGCTCCTGGTCAGGGTCTTGCGCGTGAAGAAGTTCTGGAAGGTGAAGTATTCCAGCAGGGCCTCGGCGTCCATGGCGCGCCTGGCCTCGGGGTGGGCCAGGATCGCCTTCTGCTCGGAACCAAACAGGAAGCTTCGGCCAAAGAAGGCGTAATACAGCGGCTTTATGCCGTAGCGGTCCCTGGCCAAGAACAGGCCTCGCCGCTCCTGGTCCCAGACGGCGAAGGCGAACATGCCGTTTAAGCGCGTCACGCAGGCCTCGCCCCACTGCCTGTAGGCGGCCAGGACGACCTCGGTGTCGGTGCGCGAAGAAAAGACGTGGCCGTGGGCTTCGAGCTCGGCGCGAAGCTCGAGGAAATTGTAGATCTCGCCGTTGTAGGTGATGCAGACAGGCCCGCGCCGCATGGGCTGCGCGCCCTCGTCGGAGAGGTCCAGGATGGCCAGCCGCCGATGCCCGAGCCCCACCGGACCGTCCAGCCACACGCCCTCGCCGTCTGGACCGCGATGCGCGATCGCCCGCGTCATTCTTCCGAGAACGCCGACCTCGGCCGGGGAGCCGTCATAATTTATCAGTCCACAGATTCCGCACATCGCTCGTTTTCCGATCCAGATGGGCACCCATGACGATCAGTCGCATGCCGTCCGGCCTTTCCGTCCACCCCGACATTCCCTCGGTTTTTTCGCCCGGCAAGGAATAGTCAGTCCTTCCGGTGTTCCCGCGCAACCCTCACCAGGGACGAGGATTCCGCCAGCAACTTCTTCCACGATTCTTCGCCATGCACGTCCCGCCCCCGCTGATCATGGCTCCGGACGGAATAGAGCACCTTGGGAACATGCTTGAAGCGCGCCCCGTTCAAGGCGAAACGCAGAAAGCATTCGTGGTCGTTTGCCGTGTAGGCATTGTCGAAATAGCCGAACCGCTCATGCAGCGAGCGGCGGTAGAGCTTGGACACCCCGCACAGGTACCAGTCGCAGAAGCAATCCTCGAAACTGTAATCTGGCAGACGGAATTCGCGCAGGACGCGCATGTCGTCATCCACCACGAACATGTCCGAATAAACGAAATCCGCCTCGTCGCGGTCGAGGTACGCCGCCATCTCGGAAAACATCTGGGGATGGCAGATGTCGTCCGAGGCGACGTAAGTGCAGTATTCGCCGGACGCCATCTCGAATCCCTTGTTGTAGGACGGCGTGTGGCCGAGGCGGGTCTCGTTCTCCTGAACGATCAGGGTACGGCCCGCAGCCCGATAGCGGGGATACACGCAGCGGGATATGGTTCCGTCGTCCTCGAGCCGCGCGGCATGCGACACCGTGTCGGACGCAACGGCGCGCACGTATTCGGCGAGCAGCCCGGATGTGTTGTCGGGCGACGGGTCCGCCACCACGATGATCTCGATGTCCGGATAATCCTGGAACCATATGGAATCGAGGCACGCCCACAGGTATTCGGCCTGATTGTAGGTGGGCACTATTGCTGAAATCCTGGGCGCGTTGCTCATGATCCTTCCCGTTGCCCAATGGCATGACAATACCACCGATAGGTTTCTGCCAATCCTTGCTCCAAGGCGCGCCTCGGTTTCCAACCCATGGCCTTCAGCCTGCGACTGTCAGTCAACTTGCGCGGCGTGCCGTCCATCTCCGGCCGCACGAACCGGATGGCCCCCTCGAATCCGACAACGCGACCGATGGCTTCCGCCAGTTCCCGAATAGAGACCTCGGCTTGGGAGCCCACGTTGATGATGGATTCGTCCGAATAGTTGTCCATGAGAAAAACCAAGGCGTCCGCCAAGTCGTCTACATGGAGGAATTCCCTGAGCGGAGTTCCGGTTCCCCAGACCTCGACCTCGGCGGCTCCCGCAAGCCTCGCTTCATGGAAGCGGCGCATGAGACCGGGAACCACGTGGGAATTCTCCGGATGAAAATTGTCGCCCGGGCCGTAGAGATTCGTCGGCATGGCGCAAATGGCGTCAAACCCATATTGTCTCCGAAGCCCCTGGCAAAGCTTGATCCCCGCTATTTTGGCAACGGCGTACCACTCGTTCGTCGCTTCCAGCGGCCCGGTCAACAAGGCGTCTTCCGAAATGGGCTGCCTCGCATCGCGCGGATAGATACAGGACGAGCCAAGGAACAAAAATTTGCGCACCCCGGATTGCCAGGCCGCGTCGATGACATTGGTCTGGATCAGCAGATTGTCGCGAATGAAGTCAGCCGGATACCGGCTGTTGGCATGAATGCCGCCGACTTTGGCCGCAGCCAGGAAGACGTACTCGGGGCGCTCCTGCTCAAAAAATCGACGGACATCGGACTGGCTGGTCAGGTCCAACGCGGCGCGGGTGCGCAGAATCAGATTTCCGCACCCTTCGGCATTCAGCCGCCGCACGAGGGCCGAACCCACAAGCCCCCCGTGGCCCGCGACATAGATTCGTGCGCCCGGATTCATCCTTCCCCCCGGCATCCGGGCTGGACGCCGTGGCCATTTTCCCTGCACAGCACTTCCAGCCTGGCTTTCTCCAAGTCCGAGGCGACCATCTCCTCCACCATGGCCTCAAAGGACGTCTTCGGAACCCAGCCCAGCTTTTTCCTGGCCTTCTCCACCTCGCCGGTCAGGCTGTTTACCTCGGTGGGGCGGTAATATCTGGGATCGATGCGCACCACCACGTTGCCGGTCACGGTGTCGATGCCGATCTCATCCACCCCTTTGCCCTGCCAGTGCACCGCCATGCCGAGCTTCCGACCCGCGATCTCCACGAAATCACGTACGGAATAGCTTGTCCCGGTAGCAATCACATAGTCATCGGGTTCATCCTGCTGCAGCATCAGCCACATCATCTCGGTGAAATCCGCGGCATGGCCCCAGTCGCGCCGGGCGTCGAGGTTTCCGAGCCAGATCGTCGATTCGATGCCCGCCGCTATCCGCGTCAGGCCGCGGGTGATCTTGCGAGTGACGAACGTCTCTCCCCTGCGGGGAGACTCATGGTTGAAGAGGATGCCGTTGCACGCGTACATGCCGTACGCTTCCCGGTAGTTGACGGTGATCCAGTAGGCATAGAGCTTGGCGGCGGCATAGGGAGAGCGGGGACTGAACGGCGTCATCTCACTTTGCCTGTCCATGCCGGAATTACCGAACAGTTCGGAGGTAGAGGCCTGATAGAACCGGGTCTTCTTCTCCAATCGGAGAATGCGGATGGCCTCCAGGAGGCGCAAAGGCCCCAAGGCCGTCGAGTCGGCCGTGTATTCCGGCGTCTCGAACGAAACCGCCACATGGCTCTGAGCCGCCAGATTGTAGATTTCGTCCGGCTGCACTTCCTGAACCACGCGGATCAGATTGGTGGCGTCGGTCATGTCGCCATAGTGGAGAATGAAACGGCGCTCGGCCTCATGAGGGTCCTGATACAGATGCTCCACCCGCTCGGTGTTGAACAAGGACGCCCTGCGCTTCAGACCATGAACCTCATAGCCTTTGCCCAGCAACAGTTCGGCCAAGTACGACCCGTCCTGACCGGTCACGCCGGTGATCAACGCTACCTTACGCATGTCCCAACCGTTTCGGCCCACGGCCTTTCCCTTGATTTGCGCGATCCACCCGCCTGACACTGTGCCATTGCCGGCGTATCGCCTTGCTTTCCCATGAGCGGCCCACGCATCCGCCTTTTCTTGCTTCGCCTCGTTTCCGTGCCGGAAAGGGAGCCCGCGCCCGGCTCGCTTGCAAGATGAGTGCCTTGCCCCGAAACATGGCCGAACGCCGCGCCACTTCAAAGGACACGGCGGCCAGGGAAAGTCAACCTCCCCCGGCACGCTCGCGCGGGCGTAAAAACATTGACACCGTAGCGAGCCCGGCACACAATCGCCATGGCAATACGGCCCGCGTGCGAGAAATTGTCCGGAGCGCAAGCACGTCCTCTTTTCGCGCTCCGGGTGATATGAAGCCGCGCGCGGCGGCCCAGGCTCTTGCGCCCAGAACCCCACGACCCCTGAAGCGAGTCATGGCCGGACTGAAATTCACCATCGACGAGATCCCTCCGCCCGGAGAAGGCCCCGCGCCGCACGTCGTCTGCCTGGGCGCGCCCTCCCTCGGGCTGCCGGGCGACGCCTCGCGCCTGACCCTGCTCGATCCGGGCAGCGAGGAATCCATGATCGAGGCGATTTCCCTGAACCCGGCCCTGTTCGCCCACGGGCTGGTGGTCTGCACCTCCTCCAAGGCCTTTGCGCGTCATCCCCGCGAGGTCGTGAGGCTGCAAAAGCTCCTGGCCTTCCTCCACACCAAGTTCGTGGCCTATCCCAAGGGCTCGGCCAAGATTCCGGACCCCCTGAACCTGCGCGACGAAAACCAGACGCACGAGTACAGCCACGAACTGAACCGGCTGCGCAACATGCCGCTGCTGCTCGACGCGCCGTTGGCCGAAAAGCTGGCTGCGACCAGGATCGGCCTGCCCGCCCTGATCTGCATGCCCGGCCCCTCCCTGGCCGGGCTGGGGCCATGCGTCAGAGACATCGCCAAGGGCCACCTGGTCATCGCCATCGCCCGCACCCTGCCCTTCCTGCGCGTCCATGGCGTGACGCCCGACATCGTGGTCCAACTGGACACCTATCCGGGGCAACGCCACTTTTACGCTCCTGGCGACGACTTTTCACGCAGCGTGCTCATCTCCCTGAGTCTGGCCCCGGTGAGCGCCATCGCCGCGCGCTTTCACCGCGTCTTTTTCATGGAATCCTTCGACCTCGCCGCGCTGCCCAACCCCTACCGGATGCGCGAATCCTGGCTCAGTTCACTCCTCTCCTGCCTGGGCGCGGCCGAAACCGTTCACGCGCCGCGCGTTCTCATGGCGGGCTGCGACCTCTCCTTCCGGGGAAACGACGTCTACTGCACCGCCGACACGCCGGACGCCCCCGCCTCCTGTCCGGCCGCCGAGCCACACGATGGTCCGGTGGAGATCCACGGCAGCGAAGCCGTCCTGGCGGACAACGCGGGCCGCAGGGTACGCACCCGGCTGGGCTATCTGGCCACGGCCGTGGAGGCCGAACTCTTCGCCGCGGACATCGCCCGGACCGCGGGCACGGCCTTCTTCAACCTGAGCCGGGAAGGCATCCTTTCGCCCGAGGTCTTTCCCTTCCTTTCCCCTGAAGATGCGGCGGGCGCCCCGGCCATCGATCGCGAGGCATTCCTCGGCGCGGCGCGAAGCGCCTACGCACGCAAAGAGCGCGTGGATTTCGAGGGACTGTTCAGGGAATTCGACGCCGGGACCAGACGCGCGGCCCTGGACAGAGCCATCATGAGCTGTCTGAAGGTGGCCGCGAACGAGGACGCCGTCACCGGCAATCCATACTTCCGCTATGTGCGCTCGCAGCCTCTGCTGGCCAAGGGCGCAAGCAGGGACGACCTCCTGGACGCCGCCCGCCGCCTGACCGAAAAGCTCCACGACGCCTGTGAGCTGGCCCGGGCTGCCGCGGCCATGCACCTGGCCCACACCAGACGCCAGCCTGTGCCGGTCCTGTGCCTGGGCGAGGAGGAGGCCGAGCTTTCGGCCCGGCTGTCCCGCTTCCGCCCGAACTTCGAGTGGCGCTTCGTGGGATTGCGCGACTTTGGCGCCTCGCGGCCCGCGCCAAGCGGCGGCGCGCTCGAACTCAAGAACCTCGGGGTCTGGCTTTCCCGGCAGGCGGTGGCCCTCGTCTCGCGCGGCGCGCGCGAGGAGTACGGCTACGCCTACACGATCCTCGAACGGCCGAACGTGGTTCTGGCCGAAAGCCTGCCTTTGCCCTAGCAGACTGTACTCTATCGCCCGGAAAGGCCCGCAGGGAGCCGATTTTCCGTCAAGGGGGCTTCCCCCGAGCGAGACTAATGTGTTAGGCAAGAAGGCAGGCGCCGATTCGCCGTATCCGGGCGAGAACCGCCATTTCTTCCAGGAGAACGCAATGTCCGGCGATTTGCAGCATCTCATCGAACGCATCCGCAACGAGGGCGTGAAGGCCGCCGAGGCCGAGGCCGAAGAGATCGTGGCCGCCGCGCGCAGCCGGGCAGGAGCCATCGTGCGCGAGGCAGAGGACCAGGCCCGGGCGCTTCTGGCCAAGGCCGAAGAGGACGCCAAGGTCTTCACGGAGCGCAGCCGCACCACGCTCGTCCAGGCGGCCCGAGACCTGCTGCTCTCGGTCAGCCAGGGCGTGGAGAACATCATGTCCGAACTCGTGGCCGAGGCCGCCCGCGAGGCCCTGGACACGGACTGCGTGAAGCGCATGCTGCGCAACCTGACCGAGAACTGTGACTTGGTCGAGGGCAAGGTGGACATGAGCGTGCTCGTCTCGCCCGAGCAGGAAAAGGAACTCGTCCACTTCTTCGCCGAACTCTACAAACAGCGCCTAGCCAAGGGCATCGAACTGCACGCCTCGGGCGACATCCTGCGGGGCTTTCGCATCGCCTACAAGAACGAGGCCGTGTTCCTGGACTTCACCGAGGAGGCCGTGGCCGAGGCCATGTCCAGCCTGCTGCGACCGCACTTGGCCGAGATCGTGAGCCACGCCCTGACCATCCGCGAAGGCGTGGAGAAGGCCCGGCGCACCATCGGCTTCGACGCGGGCGAGGCCGCCGCAAAGGCGGCCGACGCCAATGCGTCGAGCGAGAGCGCGGACAAGGCCGATCAAACCGGGGAAGACACGGCGTGAACCATTACTACCTCGTGGCCTCGTTGCCGACGCTCACCTTCGGCGAGAAGCCGCCCTTCACGCTCGATCGCTTCCGTTCCATGGTGCACGGCGTGCTCACTCCCGAGGAGGAACGCGATCTCGCCCTCGTGCTCGACGGCCGGGACGGCGGAAGCGACGCTTTCGTGGACGAGTGGCGCGAGGCGTCCAAGGGCATCGAACTGGCCGTGGTCAAAGGGCGCATCGCCCGCGCCTGCCGTCTGGGCGAGGATTGTCTCCAGGAGGCGGGCGTGGTGGCCGGATACGCAGGCCAGCGGGTGGAGGCGGCCTTTGAAATGGAAACGCCGCTGGAGACGGAGCTTGAGATCGACCGCGTGCGCTGGCTCGTGCTCGATGAACTGACGCGGCTTGCTCCCTTCGCCTTCAAGCAGATCCTGGCCTATGCGGTCAGGCTCTCCATCCTGGAACGCTGGGCTGCCATGCGCGAAGAGGAAGGCTTTTCACGGGTCGAAGAATTCGTGGACACTGCGGGCGAGACGACCCGGGCGCACGATGCCTTCGCCACGCACGAAACGAGGACGGACGCATGAGCGAGAATGTTGGGCGGGTGATGGGCGTCAACGGCAATCTCCTGACCGTGGAGTTCAGCCACCCGGTCTTCCAGAACGAGATGGCCTATGCCGAGGTCGGCGAAGAACGCCTGAAAGCCGAGGTCATCCGGGTGCGCGGCCGCTACGCCGATCTGCAGGTCTTCGAAGACACCAAGGGGCTCAGGATCGGCGACCGCGTCCATTTCAGCGGCGAACTGCTCTCGGTGCAGCTTGGCCCCGGCCTTTTGACCCGCGTCTACGACGGACTGCAGAACCCGCTGGCCGAGTTGGCCGAGCAGTCGGGCTTCTTCCTCAAACGCGGCCTGTATCTCGACGCTTTGGACATGAAGCGCGAGTGGGATTTCACGCCTTCTGTCAAGGAAGGCGACGAGGTGGCAGCCGGGCACTTCCTGGGCCACGTGCCGGAAGGCATCTTCGAGCACCGCATCATGGTTCCCTTCGGCCTGGCCGGACAATGGACGGTCAAGGAGATCGCTCCCGAGGGAGCATACAACGTGACCGAGCGCATCGCCCTTTTGACCGACGCCAAGGGCAACGAGCGCGAAGTGACCATGATGCAGCACTGGCCGGTGAAGATTCCCATCAAGGCCTACGTCGAGCGGTTGCGTCCCAAGAAGCCGCTGGTCACCAAGGTGCGCATCATCGACACCATCTGCCCCGTGGCCGTGGGCGGCGTCTACTGCACGCCCGGCCCCTTCGGCGCGGGCAAGACCGTTTTGCAGCAGATCACCTCGCGCCACGCCGACGTGGACGTGGTCGTCATCTGTGCTTGCGGTGAACGCGCGGGCGAGGTCGTGGAGACCATCCGCGAATTCCCCAAGCTCACGGACCCGCGCACGGGCAAGAGCCTCATGGAGCGCACCTGCATCATCTGCAACACCTCGTCCATGCCCGTGGCCGCGCGCGAGGCGAGCGTCTACACGGCCGTGACCATCGCCGAGTACTACCGCCAAATGGGCCTGAATGTGCTGCTCCTGGCGGATTCCACCTCGCGCTGGGCCCAGGCGCTGCGCGAGATGTCGGGCCGTCTTGAAGAAATCCCCGGCGAGGAGGCCTTCCCGGCCTACCTGGAGTCGGTCATCGCGAGCTTCTACGAGCGCGGCGGCATCGTGCGCCTGCACAACGGCTCCACCGGCTCGGTGACCATCGGCGGCACGGTGAGCCCGGCGGGCGGCAACTTCGAGGAGCCCGTGACCCAGGCCACGCTGAAGGTCGTGGGCGCGTTCCATGGGCTCTCGCGCGTCCGTTCGGACGCACGGCGCTACCCGGCCGTGGACCCCCTGGACTCGTGGTCCAAGTACGACCCCGTGGTGCCGCGCGAACAGGTGGCCCTGGCCGAACGACTTTTACGGCAAAGCGCCGAGGTGGCCCAGATGATGAAGGTCGTGGGCGAGGAAGGCACCTCCATGGAAGATTTCGTGATCCACCTCAAGGGCGAATATCTCGACGCGGTCTATCTGCAGCAGGACGCCTTCGACGAGGTGGACGGCGCGACCTCGGCCGACCGGCAGCGCCACGTCTTCGCCCGGCTTCACGACATCCTGGAGACGGAGATGGACTTTTCCGACAAGAACGAGGCGCGGGCCTTTTTCCAGCGCCTGATCCAGGCCACGCGCGACTGGAACCGCGCGGCCATGGACACGGACGAATTCGCGGAACTCGAATCGAAGGTGCGGGGCATGGTCTCGGAGGCGGCCCGCTATGCGTAAGGTCTACCACCGCATCGACAACATCGCGGGCAACGTCATCATTCTCACGGCCACGGACGCGGCCTACGGGGAACTCGCGTCCGTGACCTCCACGCGCGGCACCTCGCTGGCCCAGGTCATCCGTCTGGAGGGCGACCGCGTATTCCTGCAAGTCTTCGCGGGCAGCCGAGGCATCGCCACTGACGCCCAGGTGCGCTTTCTGGGCAGGGGCATGGAAATCCCCTTCTCCGAGCACCTTCTGGGACGGATATTCGACGGCGCGGGCCGCCCGCGCGACCGTGGCCCCGAGATCCGCGACAACCCCGTTCCCATCGGCGGCCCGCCGGTGAACCCCATCCGCCGCGTGATCCCGCGCCACATGGTGCGCACGGGCATCCCCATGATCGACATCTTCAACACCCTGGTGGAGTCGCAGAAACTGCCCATCTTCTCCTCCGCGGGCGAGCCCTACAACCCGCTCCTGGCGCGCATCGCGCTGCAGGCCGAGGTGGACATCATCGTTCTGGGCGGCATGGGGCTCAAGCACGACGACTACCTTTTCTTCCGCGACCACCTGGAGGAGCACGGCGCACTCTCGCGCTCGGTGCTCTACATCCACACCGCGGCCGAGCCCACGGTCGAGGCGCTGCTCGTGCCCGACGTCTCGCTGGCCGTGGCCGAGCAGTTCGCCCTGGACGGCAAGCGGGTGCTGGTGCTGCTCACGGACATGACCAACTTCGCGGACGCCATGAAGGAGATCGCCATCACCATGGAGCAGATCCCCTCCAACCGAGGCTATCCGGGCGATCTCTACTCGCAGCTCGCGGCGCGCTACGAAAAGGCCGTGGATTTCGACGGCGCGGGCTCCATCACGGTCCTGGCCGTGACCTCCATGCCCGGCGACGACGTGACCCACCCCGTGCCGGACAACACGGGCTACATCACCGAGGGCCAGTTCTACCTGCGCGGCGGGCGCATCGAGCCCTTCGGCTCGCTCTCGCGCCTCAAGCAGCAGGTCAACGGCAAGACGCGCCCGGACCACCGCACGATCATGAACACCATGATTCAGCTTTTCGCCTCCTACCGGGAAACGCTGGAAAAGCAGGCCATGGGCTTTCGCATGAGCGGCTGGGACAAGAAGCTGCTCAAGTACGGCAAACGCTTCGAGAACGAGATGATGGACCTCTCGGTGAACCTGCCGCTGGAAAAAGCCCTGGACCTGGGCTGGGCCATCCTGGCGGACTGCTTCACGCCGGAGGAGACGGGCATCCAGTCCGCGCTGATCCGCGAATACTGGCCGTCAAAAAAGGACGCCAAGGAGTCTTCCGAGGTCGATTCCAAGGACTCTCCCGAACCCGACTCCGAGGACGGTGGCAAGAGAACACCCTCTTCGGATGCAGCCAAAACCAAGCCCGAGCCCAGGGACGAGGCCGACGACGCGCCCGAGCCGCGAAAAAAATCCGGCGCTGACGATGAAGCGGCCTCCTCCGGGGACTCCGAAGAGCGACCCGACGCACACCCCAAAAGCGAGAACATCCAAGGAGAGAAAGACTCCAAACCATGACGGGGCTGTAGACAGACACCGAACCCAAGCCAAAAGATTTTGAGGAAAGGGAGAGGGGTCCGGGGAGAGGGGAAACCCCTTTTGCACAAGGGGGTTTCCCTCTCCCCGGAAGCATCCCTCCCTCCTCCGACAGGAAAAGCACGACGGCCATGGCGAAGATCAAACTGACCAAGAACGAGCTGAAGACGCAGCGCGACGCGCTGGCGCGGTATCGTCGTTTTCTGCCCACGCTGCAGCTCAAGAAGCAGTCGTTGCAGCTCGAGGTGCGGCGGCTTGCGCACGAGCTCAAGGAGAAAAAGCAGGAGGAGGACCGAACGCGAGCCGAAATGGCGGCCTGGATCAAGCTCTTTGCCGAGCCGTTCGATTTCTCGCCATATGTCGCCCTGGACGGACTCGTGATATCTCGGGGGAACGTGGTGGGTGTGAGCATCCCCGTGCTGGAAGAGCTCAGGTTCCCGGCCAGGATGCCCGACCCGCGCGAGACCCCGGCCTGGACCGACGAGGGCGTGCGCATGCTGCGCCGCCTGATCCGGCTGCGCGTGGAGCGCGAGGTGGTGCGCGAGCAACACCTGCGATTGGCCGAGGAATTGCGCACCACCACGCAGCGCGTGAACCTCTTCGAGAAGGTCAAGATTCCCGAAAGTCGGGAGAACATCCGGCGCATCCAGATATTTCTGGGCGACGAGCAGACGGCGGCCGTGGCTCGGGCCAAGATCGCCAAGACCAAGACGCGCGAGCGGGAGGCGCAGCTATGATCGTCGGCATGCGCAAGCTGACCCTTTTGTGCCGCGCGGCGGACCGCGACGCGGTGCTCTTCGGCCTGCGCGGCCTTGGGCTGGTGCACGTGGAGCAGTTGCGCCAGCCCGTTGGCGACGGCCTGGACGAGGCCAAGCAACGGCTGACGTACCTGCGCACCGCGCTCGACGCCCTGCCTGACGTGCTGCCCGAGGGTGTGCAGGCCAGGGTCTCGGAGGACCCCATCGAGGAGGTCATCGAGCACGTCTGGAGGCTGGTGCACGAGGCCGACGATCTGCGCGACGAGTTGGCCGGTCTCGTCCAGGAGGAGAAGCGTATCGCGCCGCTTGGCGATTTCGACCCCCAAGTCGTGGCCGAACTCGCAGCCAAGGGCATCCACGTCCGCTGCTTCCACACGCCGCTTCGTCGAGGTCTGCCGCGCATCGAGGATTTCATCACGCTCGAACTCTCGCGTGACCGCGACCGTATCCACTTCGCGCTCGTCGGGCGGACCGAGCCGTCCGAGGATACGCTTGGCCAGGCCACGGAGGTGCGCCTGCCCAAACAGTCGCTCTCGGCGGTCAGGTTTCGCATCGCTTGGGTGCGCGACGCCCTGGAGCGAAACGCCCTGCGGTTGGCCGAACGCTCGGGCGACAAGCCACGCCTGGCGGATGTGGTCCACTCGGCCTTCGAGAAGGTCCGCTACCTGGAAATCCGCCAGGGCATGGACCTTGCGGACGCGGGCCAGGAACTGGCCGTGCTCACGGGCTGGTTCCCGGCCAGGAACGAGGCTCAGATACGGGCGGCGGCCGAGGCATTCTCCTTCGGCCTGCTCGTGAGCGAACCAGGGCCGCACGACGAACCGCCGACCCTGATCGAGAACCCGCGCTGGGTCAGGCCCATCCACACGGTCATGGACATGATCGGCGTGCTGCCCGGCTACCGGGAGACCGACTTCTCGCCCATCTTCCTGCTTTTCCTGAGCCTTTTCTTCGCTATGCTCGTGGGCGACGCCGGATACGGCCTGCTCTTCACGGGCCTGCTGCTGGCGGCTCGAAAGTTGCCGCTCAAGGTTCCGCAGGGTTTGTTCCCGCTGCTTTGGGTGATGAGCCTTTGCACCATCGCCTGGGGAGCCTTGACCGGCACGTGGTTCGGCATTGCACGATTGCCTGGGCCGCTCGCGGACCTTCGCGTGGACTGGCTGACCAGCGAAGGTGCAGAGCAGAACATCATGCTCCTGTGTTTCTTTATCGGGGCAACGCACCTGACCATCGCCCATTTGTGGAACGTCATCCGCTTCTTCCCGGACCCGCGCTTTCTGGCCCAGATAGGCTGGATTTGCACCACCTGGGTGATGTTCTACGCGGCCAGGGCCTTCGTGCTGCTGCACGACTTCCCCTCGCCGCTGCTCTACGTGCTGGCCGTGGGCGCGGCCCTGATCGTGCTCTTCATGACCCCGGTGAAACGGCTGAAGGAAGACTGGATCGGCCACGTCATGTTCCCGCTGAACCTGATCGGCAACTTCGTGGACGTGGTCTCCTACGTGCGGCTGTTCGCGGTGGGCGCGGCCACCCTGGCCGTGGCCTCGGCCTTCAACGCCATGGCCGCCGAAACCGCGCAGGGGTTGTTCACGGGCCTTGCGGCGGCGCTGATCCTTTTTCTGGGCCACACCCTGAACATCCTTTTGGCCATGATGGGTGTTTTGGTGCACGGGGTGCGGCTGAACACCCTGGAGTTCGCCACCCACCTGGGATTGCAGTGGAAGGGCCGCAAGTACTCACCGTTCAGGCGGCGGGAAATGGACGAGGACGAGGCATGAACGCGGGAGTCCCGACCGGCGGTTCCGGACGCCCGGACCGGCCATACGATTTCGGATCGCAGCAGACAAGGAGACGCACATGGACACGTTGACCATGATCGCCCTGGCCAAGGCGGGAGCGCCTGCGGCGCTCGGTTTCGCGGCGCTGGGCTCGGCCATCGGCATCGGCACGGCGGGCATGGCCGCCATCGGGGCCTGGAAAAAGGCCTACATGCAGAACAAGGCCGCGCCCTTCATCCTCATCGCCTTCATCGGCGCGCCGCTCTCCCAGACCATCTACGGCATGATCCTGATGAATGTGATGAACGGCATCTGCGACGCGGCCATGCTGGCCCTGGAGCAGGGGCAGGACGTGATCGTGAACTGGCCCGCGATGCTCATGGCGGGCATCGTGGGCGGCATGGCCATGGGGGCCTCGGCGGCCTACCAAGGCAAGGCGGGCGCGGCCGCGGCCGACGCCCTGGGCGACACGGGGCAGGGATTCGGCAACTATCTGATGACGCTTGGCGTGGTCGAGACCGTGGCCCTGTTCGTGATGGTCTTCATCCAGGCCTCGCTGTAGCGGGCCGCGAGCCCGGCGAGCACTGCCAGCGCAGGCGCCACGGCGCGGAGGAGTCCGGAATGATCCGGACTTCTTCGCGTTTTTTTTCGCTCTGGCGTGAAAAACCCCCTTTCCGCCTACACCGGCCTGAAGAGGCGGGCGAAGAGGACCGAGTGCTCGGCGATGAAGGCTTCGCTTTGGCGCAGGGCGTCCTTGGTGTGCGGCTCCAGGGTGGCCGTGGGCCGCGCGGGCAGCGCCTCGACCAGATCGAAGAACTCGCCCCAGGGGATACTCCCCTGCCCAAGCCCCAGATGCTCATCGCCCTCGCCCCGGTTGTCGTGCAGGTGCACGTGGCCGATGAAGGGCGAAAGGGCCGCGAACCAGCGCGAGAGGTCGCGCCGCGCCACGCCCTGGCTGAAGCTGTGCCAGTGCCCCACGTCCAGACACACGCCCACGTCCAGGCCAAGGCCGCGCAGCGCGGCCACGAGCCCGGCCAGCCGCTCGGGTTCGGCGTCGTGCGTGTTTTCGAGGTACAGGGGCGGATGGCCCGGCCAGGCCGCGAGCACCCGCCGCCAGGTGGCCAGCGCGGCCTCGAACTGCTGTTCGGCCTGCTCGGGGCTCGCGGGCGGGGAGAACGAAGCGTGGCCCACCATGTGGCGCGGGGCGTAGATCCTGGCGATGCGCACGGCGCGCAGAAGGCGCTCGCGCGAGGCCTCGGCCATGAGCGGGTCGCAGCTTGCGGGGCGAAGATCGTCGAAGGGCAGGTGCACGGCCGTGGCCAGCCCGGCCGAGGCGAAGGTGCGCGCCATGGTCTCGTGCCAGGCCGTGTCCAGACTGTCGCAGGCAAAGGCGTCGATACCCAGCTCAGGGCACAGGGAATGGGTCAGGAAGTAGTCGAGATAAAAGGGCTCCCGGGCGCAGTACCGAAGCGGCAGATTGACGAAGAACATGGCGTGCAGCTCCTCCTTGCCCGATGTGTTGGCGTTTTCGCGAAGGAAAATTCGTCGCGGCGGCCGAAAACCACGTTTTTCGGCGCGCGGCAGCCGTTAGGCGAGCGTCCTCTCGGCGCGAGTCTTACGGATGCCGACAGCATCGCAGCGGTTCTCCGCAAAATACGACTTTGCGTATTTTGCGGACGTCACACTAGGAGCGTGAGTCCTGCGAGCTTCGCGCCGCCATGCTCGCCGGGGCGAGCAGCACCTCGCCCAGGGGCTTGAAGGTCGTGGCCTGCCGAATGTTCAGCACCGTGTGCCGCCCTGGGCCGACCACGAAGGTCTCGCCGAAACGAAGTGGCAAGCCGTCCGCCATGACCAGCAGTTTGTCCTGCTCGCCATTGCTCCAGGCCGCGTCCAGAGTCCAGGTTCCAGGCTGTGCGAGCAGCGGCGCGGAGTCGCCCACGGCCACGAAAACGGTGCGCCCGGCCGGGTCCAGAAGGCGCAACGCCTCCACCCGGCGCGGCGAAAGCTCGATCAGGAACTCCGCGCCGCGTGCGCCCGGCGTCTCACGCACCACCTGAATGCGCGTCTTGTCCGGCCCGCTCTTGAGCAGGAAACGGGGAATGAACATCTCTGAATCAAGCACGATCTCCACGTTCGCGTCCTGGCCCGTGTTGCGGCCCGGCCGGGTGACGATGCCCTTGATGTTCACGATCTCGTCGCGGCCGCCGCGCACGCCCTCGATGATGAGCTGGTCGCCTTCCAGGGCATGCAGCACCTGGCCGGGGGCGAGGCGCTTGAGGCGGTTGTTGTGCCAAAGCACGAAAAGCACGGGCTCCTTGGCCGTGTCCGGGCCTTTTCCGGCAAAGCGCGCCGTGGCCCGCCCCACCAGTTCACCATCGCTGCGCAACTCGAAGGAGCCGAAAGGTTCGAGAGGCAGATGCGGCGAGCGAGTCAGATCCACCAAGGGCCTGCCTTCGGCGAAAAGGCCGGGAACCGGAGCCATGCGGGCGTCCTCGCCTGAGGTCGCGACCTCTACGCGAAGCGGCGCGCCTGCCTCGACCGTGATGACCCCGCCGGGCGCGAAACGCTGGCCGTTGACCCGCACCTCGGGCGGGGCGGCGGCGAAGGCGTCGAAGGACATGCCCTCGATGCACGGCGGCTCCACGTGGACGCCGAAATGCTCCAGGAACATGACCGTGGCGCGCAACTGCTCGCGCACTTTCCAGTCCAGAGAGGAGATGCTCTTGCTGACCTCGATGGCCAAGGCCGGAATGCGGTGCGCCGTGAGCGCATGGCACGTCAAGGTCTTTCGCATTTCGGCCCCGAAAATAGAATTCAGGGAAAAGGTGTCGGTGTTGAACAACTCGAAGCGGTAGCTGGCCGGCCGAACAAGGGGATTGAGGCGCGCGAGCACGCCCTGGACCAGCCCCGAGAGGTCCACGGTCTCCTCGTAGACGTCGGTGTCGATGATGATGCTCTGACCCCAGCGTCTGGGGTTGCGCAGATCGTTGACAAAGGTGGGGCTGTAGAAGCCCGATCCTTCGTGCAAGTGGATGAAGGCGTCGCTTTGGGCCACGAGATGGCGGATAACGCGGGCCAGCCGGTCCTCGAAGAAGTCGTCGTACTCACGGTCGAAGCGGCGGTTCAGGTCCACATTCACCTGACGCACGCGGTGATGGATGGAAGGCACGTTGGCGCGCGGCACCACGATCAACGTGCCGCGCGTGACACGAGCGGCGGTGAGCAGTTGGGCGGTGATAAACCCCGCCACCTCGTCGCCCTGGATGCCGCCCTGGACCATGACCGTGGGACCGGGCTCGCTCCCGTGCAGGGTATGCACGGTGATGGGATGCTGCGTGCCCTCGAAGTAGGTGAAGGACGAGGCCTGGGCCTGGGCGCAAAAAAGGAGCGCGACAAGGGCAAACGCCCCGGCGAAAGCCGAAATCCGGTCCAGGTTCCGGCTAGGAGACGATGCGCGAAAGCGGATAGGTTTCACTGTAGATCGGGTTCCCGTCCTGCCCGGAAATGACCACGCGCACCCCGAAAAGGTCGCCCCGCTCAACGCCCGTGGGCAGATTGAAGGTGGCCTGGATGCGCTTGAAGCGCTGGATGGAGAAGACCAGATCGGCCTCCGGCGCGCTCACCCGCTCCATCCTGCCCGAATTCAATATCACGTGGAAATCCACGCGGCCGCTCAGGGTCGTGTCCGCGATGAGGTTGTTCAGGTCGAAGCGGACCTGCATGGAACTGTTCACCAGCCGGGCCTGAATATTCTCCACCCCGGCCTGACGCAGATTCTGATAGGCGAAAATCTCTCCGAGATTGGGCGGCGAGGGGGGAGGCGCCGTGCGTTCACGCTCGGCCATGTTTCCCGCCTGGATCAGGTCCTGCACGTCCTTGGGATCGTGGGAGCGCAGGATCTTCTCCACGTTGCCCAGGCGTTCGAGCTGCACTTCGGCGTCGATCAGGCGGCGCTCAAGCCCCCTTTTCTCGTCCACCAGCGCCGCGTTGGCGCTCCAGTAGCGAAACCCCGCGTACAGCCCGCCGCCCGCGGCAAGCATGAGCAGCGCGAGCAGCCAGATCGCGACCCGGATCCAGGCGGACCCCAGGCGAAAACGGCGCACCTGGGCGTCGTCGCGCATGAAAATGATGTTGTACTTGCTACGGGGGCTCATGAAGATGACTTTGTCCAGGTTTCACTGACGATGCGCCAGCCAGAGGCCGTGGGTTCGAGAAGCAGGGTCTTCACGCCCCTGTCGGCGAAGCCCGAAGCGCTCTCGTAATCCTGCACGAAGGTCACCCGCAACCCTGCGGGATGCAAATCGACGCTCAGGCCGGAAAGCTCGACACGGCGCGGCGGGTTGTTCTCCCACAGGGTCGTCTTCTGGACCACGATGGCCTCGATGCCCTGGCGGGCGTCCTGCACGGCCGCAGGCGCGTAGTGGCGCGAGTAGGCCACGATGTCGCCGCTCTCCCAGGCTTGCCGCCAGTTCTCGACCAGCCCCGAAACCCTGTCCCTCGCCTCACTCAGGTAGAGTTGTTCGAGGTCGCGTTCAGGGCGGTCGTATTCCGCGCCCACGATGATCCAGTTCCCTTCCTTGTCCCGCTGCCAGTACAGCCTCTTGTGCACCTGGGAGACGAAGGTGTCGGTGCGATAGTACTGGTCGAACCAGGTCACCCAGTAGTCCGTGCCGGGCAAAATTTGCACGTCGTAGGTCGCGACCTCGATCCAGGACTTGGAGGCGAAGATGCGTTCCTTGTTCTCGCGAAACGCCCTGAAGGTCGGCGCGCCGGGTTCCACGTAGCGCTTCTGGTCGTAGAAGCGGAAATACTCGTTGCTGCGCGCCCGCCAGGATTGCCGCCACTGCTCAAGCAGCCCCACGATCTCGCTCGCGGTTCTGCTCGTGTCGCCGGGCGCGTCGTTGACCACGACATCGCGCGCGATGACCACGGGCGTGCCGCGCGTCAGGCTGGCCTTGATGGAGTGCAGGTCGGGATTGTTCAGGGCCACGCAGCCCTGGGTATCGCGCGGCACGATCGTCTGGCCTCGGCCGTGTATCCAGATGCCGCTGCCGGTCTTGCCCTTGAGCCGGTCCACCGGATTGGGATAGTTCAAAGTGAAGGCCAGATCGCCGTAAAGGCCCCAGTCCAGGCCCCTGGTCAGGGTACGCTGGATGAAATAAACGCCCTCTGGGGTCTTCAAGTCGCCTTCCTTGAACTTGTCGCCAGCACCCTGCCCCGTGGTGCACGGCAGGGTGTGGATGGCAGTCAGCGGCGAGCGCCGCCCGAAGGCGTAGAACGTCTCGCTGTCCTTGGCCACTGCCAGGAAGAACGGCGGAGCGTCGGGATAGTCCTCTATGTTCAGGGAAAAGGCATGGGTCGTGGAAGCGCAAAGCCAGACGACCATGGTCAGGACGGCGGACACCGCGGCGACAGGCTTCATCTCGAATCTCCTGGGAAATTCCGGTCGTCTCGCTGACGAGGGCCTCATGCCTTCGCGGCGCTAAGCAGCTCCGCGCGCGTAAACACGGGCAAAAGATCGTACCCCGCGCGGGCGAGATTCTCGCGGCCGCCCTCCTCGCGGTCGAGGATGGTGCACACGGCCACGATCTCGAGTCCGGCGTCGCGCACCCGCTCACAAGCCTTGATGAGCGTGCCGCCCGTGGTCACCACGTCTTCGAGCATGGCCACCTTCATGCCGGGCGCGAAGTTGCCCAGGCCCTCAAGATAGCGTCCCGTGCCGTGGCCCTTGGCCTCCTTGCGCACGATGAACCCGGGCAGGGGCCGCCCGGCCAGGTGGGAAAGCACCGTCACCGAGGAGACGAGCGGATCGGCCCCGAGCGTCATACCGCCCACGCCCTGCACGTCCACGTCGCGCAGCAGATCGAGGAACAGGGTGCCGATGCACCATGCCCCTTCCGGATGCAGCGCGGTCTGCTTGCAGTCGAAGTAGTAGTCGCTTTTTTTGCCCGAAGTGAGGGTTATCTCGCCCTCGATGTAGGACTTCTCGTAAAGCAGTTTGGCCAGCGTGCGCCTGACAGCGTCCATCTATCCCCCGAAAACACGATCAAATATGGTCTCTTCAAAACGAAGGTAGTAGCCGGGATCGAACAATTCATCAAGCGCCGCCGCGCCCAGGCGCGCGGCTATGCCCTCTTCGGCGCGCACCGCGTCCGGGAAGGGCGTGCGCTCGCGCCAGCAGCGCATGGCCACGCCCTGCACGAGCTCGTAGGCCTCTTGCCGGGCCATGCCGCCCTCCACCAGGGCCAGCAGCACGCGCTGCGAGAAGAACAGCCCCATGGAGGACATGAGGTTGCGCTCCATGTTCTCGGGGATCACGCGCAGGCCCGAAAGCAGGCCGGCCAGCCTGTGCAGCACGTAGTCGGCCAGGATGGTCGAGTCGGGCATGATGACCCGCTCCACCGAGGAGTGGCTGATGTCGCGCTCGTGCCACAGGGCCTGGTTCTCCATGGCCGCCAGGGCGTTGGTGCGCACAAGGCGCGAAAGCCCGGTCATGTTTTCGGCCGAGATGGGGTTCTTCTTGTGCGGCATGGCCGAGGAGCCCTTCTGGCCCTTGGCGAAGCCCTCCTCCACCTCCAGCACCTCGGTGCGCTGCAAGTGGCGCAACTCCACGCACAGCCGCTCCACACCGCCCGCAAGAAGCGCCAGGCTGGTGAAGAAATGGGCGTGGCGGTCGCGCTGCACGATCTGGGTGGAGACCGGATCGACGGACAGGCCGAGGATGCCCAGGGCGATCTCCTCCATCTCGGGCGAGAGGAAGGCGTACGTGCCCACGGCCCCGGAGATCTTGCCAACGCGCACGCCGTCGAGCGCGGCCAGGAAGCGCTCGCGGTGACGCGCGAACTCGGCGTAGAACCCGGCCATCTTCAGGCCGAAGGAGGTCGGCTCGGCATGGATGCCGTGAGTGCGGCCCATGCACAACCTGCCCTTGTTGGCCTTGGCCACGTCGGCCAGCACGGCCAAAAGGCGGTCCAGGGCCGCGAGGATCATATCGCCCGCGCGCGAAAGCAGCACGCCGTTGGCCGTATCCACGATGTCGGAAGAGGTGCAGCCCAGGTGGATATAGCGGGCCGAGGGTCCGACCTTCTCCTCCACAGCCGTGAGGAAGGCGATGACGTCGTGGCGCGTGGTTTCTTCGATTTCAAGAATGCGCTCGACGTCGAAATCGGCCTTGGCCCGGATGTCCTCCATGGCCTCGGCCGGGATCACTCCCAGACGATGCCAAGCCTCGCACACGGCCAGCTCGACTTCGAGCCAGACGCGGAATTTGTTGTCCAGGGTCCAAAGCGCGCCCATCTCGGGGCGGGTGTAGCGGTCGATCATGACAAGGCTCCAGGCAGGCGGTTTCTGCAGAGATGCGCCGTCGCGCGCGTTGCGCGGGAATACGCGATTTTCGGGCAAAAAAAAAGGGCGGCCGCGCGGACCGCCCGGAATCGGGCCAGGAGTTATGCCGAAGGGCTGGCCGGGGCGGCCTTGTCCTTGGCGGGCTTGGTCTCGGCCGCCGGGCTGGCCGAATCCGATGAGGCCGACGAATCCTTGGTCTCGGTGCCGCCGTTGCCGTTGCCCGAAGCCTTCTTGCCGCAGTAGTCGGTCACGTACCAGCCCGACCCCTTGAGCATGAAGGCGGTGTTGGAGACGATGCGGCTGGCCGCGGCGCCGCAGGCGCAGGGCGACGTCACGTCGTCGAAGCTCTTGTTCCACTCCTCGAAGACCTTGCCGCAGGCGGGGCATTCGTACTCATAGATGGGCATGTGCCGCTCCTTTCTCGCGCTGATCGTGAAACGGAAAAAATCCGGTCGCGGTCGGCCGTGACAACGGCTCCGCGACCGGCGCGAGATGACAGATAATCAGACGGACCGGCCAGTCAAGGGCCGGGAGCGCGTTTAGGCCTTCTTGGCCTGGGCCTTGGCCTCGCGGACGCGGGCCTTGAGGTTTTCCTTGCGGCGCTTGCGGCGGCGATCCAGTTCCTTCTTGCGCTCGTGCTTCTTGTGCTTGGCCATGTGCCCTCCAGTATTCCGGCAGTTATTTCACAATGTTGCCGGAGAAATATGCTTGCGTGACCCGGGCTTTCGGCCCGGCTGCACGTACCCGTGCGAAGACGAAGACCGCTCCCTTACCCCAAGCCGCCGCACCCGTCAACCTGACATCCCGCTGCCAGATCGCTCGCCAGCCGCCGCACCCGCCAGCGCGTCCAGCGCCCCGGCCGGATCGCGCACCTCCGCCACGGGCGCATGGCCCTCGGCAAAGACCTCGGCCGCGCGCCGCGACAGCGTGCCATCCAGATCCAGCGCCACGGCGAAAGCCGCGCCGCGCCGCGTGGCCGATTCCATCAGGCGTAGCGCCTCGGCCGTTCCGGCCGCCTCGGCCACTTCGGCCCCGGCCGCGCGCGCGGCCTTGGCCACGGCCTGGCGCGCCTCGAACTCCCCGCCGCTCACAAGCACCCGCATCGCCTCTCCTTCCTTGCCCGGTTTACAAATCGCCGCCACGGTCGTACCACCGAACGGCCAACAGGAGGAAGCCCCATGCTCGACCGCGACCAGGCCCTTTCCCTCGTGCAGGAGCACACGCCCGAACCGCACATGCGGCACCACGCCCTGGCCTCCGAGGCCGTCATGCGCGCCCTGGCGCGCCAGCTCGGCCAAGACCCCGAACTGTGGGGACTGACCGGGCTTCTGCACGACCTGGACTACTCCGCCACCAAGGACGAACCCGCGCGCCACGGTATCGAAGCCGCCGCCATGCTGGACGGCAGGCTGCCCGAAGAGGCCCTGTGCGCCATCCGCGCGCACAACCACGAGCACACGGGCGTGGCCCCGGCCGCGCAACTGGATTTCGCCCTACGCTGCGGCGAAACCGTGACCGGGCTCGTGGCGGCCGCCGCCCTGGTGCGGCCGGACAAGCTCGTGGGCATGGCCCCGTCGAGCCTGAAAAAAAAGATGAAGGACAAGGCCTTCGCCCGCTCCGTGAACCGCGAGACGATCAAGGAGTGCGAACGCCTGGGCCTGGACCTGACCGCGTTCCTGGCCCTGTCCATCGAGGCCATGCAAGGCGTGGCCGAGGATATCGGGCTTCAATGAGAGAACGGAGGAGGCGCTGCCTCCTCCAGACCTCCTCCGCCAGGGTCAGGCCGCCCCAAAAGCACCGTCTGCTGCGTTGCCGCGAAAGGGCCGATCCCTCGCGTATTCTTTGATACGCGTCGGGCCCGGCGCTTTCTTGCGCCTTGCACCCGGCACATTTGGAACGGCCTGCGGGACGAAGAATGTCGCTAAGATGTTCCCTGGACCCCGCGATTCGCTTCGAAACCATCGCTGGCAGAGCCGACTTGGGTGCGGCGGCGATGGTCCGCCCCAGAACCCTGCTTTCCCGAAGCCGTCGCAGACGGCTTCGGGAACCGCAGGGGGTCCGGGGGAGATCATCTCCCCCGGGATGATCCCCCGGCGCGTAGCGGGGCTTTGCCCCGCTACGCGCTTGCTTCGTACCCCCAAGGGGGCTAGGATGGCGGGATATTTTTTTCTGGAGGAAGCAATGCGCAGCAAAAAGATGACCGCGGGCATCGAGCGCGCGCCGCACAGATCGCTGCTGCACGCCCTGGGGATGACGCGCGAGGAGATGAACCGCCCCCTGGTCGGCGTGTGCAACGCGGCCAACGAGATCGTGCCCGGCCACAAGCACCTGGACGTCATCGCCGAGGCCGTGAAGGCCGGAGTGCGCATGGCTGGCGGCACGCCCATCGAATTTCCGGCCATCGCCGTGTGCGACGGCCTGGCCATGAACCACGAGGGCATGGGCATGTCGCTGCCCAGCCGCGAGAACATCGCCGATTCCGTGGAGATCATGGCCACGGCGCACCCTTTCGACGCCCTGGTGCTCATTCCCAACTGCGACAAGTCCGTGCCGGGCATGCTCATGGCCATGCTCAGGCTCGACATCCCGGCCGTGCTCGTCTCGGGCGGGCCGATGTACGCGGGCACCGGCGGCACGGATCTGATCAGCGTCTTCGAGGCCGTGGGCAAGGTGCGGCGCGGACTCATGGACGAGGAAGAACTTTCGCGCCTTGAGGAATACGCCTGTCCGGGCTGCGGCTCGTGTGCGGGCATGTTCACGGCCAACTCCATGAACTGTCTGGCCGAGACCATCGGCCTGGCCCTGCCGGGCAACGGCACCATCCCAGCGCCCACGGCCGCGCGCTCCCGTCTGGCCAAGGAGGCCGGGGTCGCGGTCATGGAGCTTCTCGCGCGCGGCATCACCCCCCGCGCGATCGTGACCGAACGGGCCGTGCGCAACGCCGTGACCCTGGACATGGCGCTTGGCTGCTCCACGAACACGGTGTTGCACCTGCCCGCCATCTTCCGCGAGGCCGGGCTTGACCTCACGCTCTCTATCTTCGACGAGGTCAGCCGCGCGACCCCGAACCTGTGTAAACTCTCGCCCGCCGGGCCGCATCACATCGAGGATCTGCACGCGGCCGGGGGCATCCCGGCGGTCATGGCCCAACTGGCCCAGGCCGGGCGCGTGGACACCTCGTGCCTCACCGTGACCGGCAAGACCGTGGGCGAAAACCTCGCGGCGCTTGGCGCGCGCGTGGCCAACCCCGAGGTCATCCGGCCGCTGGACAACCCCTACGGCACGCAGGGCGGAATCGCCGTGCTCATGGGCAACATCGCGCCCGAGGGCGCGGTGGTCAAGCAGTCGGCCGTGGCCAAGGACATGCTCACGCATAGCGGCCCGGCGCGGGTCTTCGACTCCGAGGAGGCGGCCAACGCGGCCATCCTGGAAGGCAAGATCAAGCCCGGCGACGTGGTGGTCATCCGCTACGAGGGACCGCGCGGCGGCCCCGGCATGCGCGAGATGCTCTCGCCGACCTCGAACATCGCGGGCATGGGCCTCGACGGCGCGGTGGCGCTCATCACCGACGGCCGCTTCTCCGGCGGTACGCGCGGCGCTGCCATCGGCCACGTCTCGCCCGAGGCGGCCGCGGGCGGCCCCATCGCCCTGGTGCGCGAGGGCGACGTGATCGCCATCGACATTCCCGGCCGCAGCCTGACGCTTCGGGTGGACGAGGCCGAACTTGCCCGGCGCAAGACCGAGTGGAAGCCCGTGGTGAAGGAACTCAAGTCGCCGCTGCTCAGGCGCTATGCGCGGCAGGTGACCTCGGCCGCGTCGGGCGCGGCCCTGAGCGACGAATAGAAGCGACACGGGCGGCGAAAGAAACCGCCCGCATCCCCATGGATGATCGTGGGGGCCCGTGAGCCGGGACATGGCTTGCGGGCCCCTTTGCATTGCTGACAAACTCCGTTTCCCAGACCGTTCAAGAAGCTCCGGACGCACGGCGCGCCAAAACACAGCAGATGGAATTTTCGGGACAGCCCGGGAGGCGTTCACCTCTGGCGAATGGCGTGCTACAGGGCGAAAAACAAGGAGCCGCCATGAAGCCCATCGGACCGGACGAACACGGCAAGGCCAACACGCCCCGGACTTTTCCGACGCCCGACACCCCCGAGGCCATCATGGCCCTGGCAGGCGGCTTTCAGAGAAGCCGCACCCTGCTTACGGCCTTCAAACTGGGCGTTTTCGGTGAACTCGACCGCGAGCCGCGCGCCTCGGACGAAGTGGCGAGGCGGCTTGGCTGCGATGCGCGGGCCATGGACCGGCTCCTGCGCGCCCTGGTCACGCTTGGGCTGTTGACCCTTGAGCAGGGCCGCTTCGCCTGTACCAGCGCCTCGGCGCGCTTTTTGTCGCGCCAAAGCCCCGACTGCCTGACCTCCCTGGACCACACCGAGAATCTGTATCACGCCTGGGGCACGCTGACCGGAGCCGTGCGCGCGGGCACGGCCCAAAAGACCGGCCTGGGTAGCGAGAGCTTCGATTACGAGGCCTTCATCGAAGCCATGGACCGCCGCGCCAGGGGCGACGCCGACGCCCTGGCCGAGGCCATTGGCCTTGTGGGCGTGACGCACGTGCTCGACGTGGGCGGCGGCTCCGGGGCCTACAGCATGGCCATGGCCAGGGCCGAGCCAAGCCTTACGGCCGTGGTTCTCGATCTGCCCGAAGTCACGCCGCTGACCATGCGCTACGTGGACAAGGCCGGGTTCACGGGGCGCGTGGTGACGCGCGCGGGCGACTATCATACGGACGAACTGGCCAATCCGGACGGCCCCGGCTTCGATCTGGTGCTGCTCTCGGCCATCGTCCACATCAATTCGTCCGAGGAGAACGTGTCGCTGCTGCGGCGCTGCCACGCGGCGCTTGCGCCCGGCGGGCGGGTGGCGATGGTGGACTTCGTCATGGACGAGGAGCGGCTGCGGCCGCCGTTCGGCGCGCTCTTCGCCCTGAACATGCTGGTCAACACCGCGCGCGGCGACACCTACACCGCCTCGGAAATCGCGGACTGGCTCGCCCGGGCGGGGTTCACGCCCCTGCCGCCCAAGGCGTTCGGGCCGACCACGAGCCTGATTTTGGGCAGGAAGGACTGAGCCGTGCGCATCCGCGAGGCGGAATTGTGCGACGCGGCCGCGCTGCTCGTGCTCGAACGGACAGTGGAGGACGGCACGCCCCATCTGCTGGACGAGGCGGCCGAACTCGGCCTGGACGTGCCCGCCATGACGCGCAGGCTCGGGCAGTTCCTTTCCCGGCCCAACTGGACCGTGCTCGTGGCCGAGGACGAGGCCGGGCTCCAGGGTTATCTCTTCGCCGTTGGCGGGCATCTGCGCGGCATCGCGCACGCGGCGCGCATAAACGGCCTGGGCGTGGCCGAGGCCGCGCGCCGAAAGGGTGTGGGGCTTGGACTCTTGCGCCGCCTGGACGCCTGGGCGGAAGGCTCGGGCGTGCGCCGCCTGGAGCTGAAGTTCATGGCCCCCAACGCGGCCGCCCGCGCCCTCTACACCCGCGCGGGCTACCTGGAGGAAGGCGTGCAGCGCGGGGCCTATCTGGTGGACGGGCGGCTCGTGGACGCCGTGCTCATGGGCAAGCTCGTGAGCGGCCCGGACGAGGAAGGGGCGTGAACGAGCGCCGCCTTCACGCTCTGAACGCTGGCGAGCCAGGCCAGGGGCCCGTGCTCTACTGGATGCACCGCGAGCACCGCGCGCGCGACAACTGGGGACTGCTGCATGCCCAGGGATTGGCGCTTCGCGCCGGGCGGCCCCTGGCCGTGGTCTACGGACTGGCGGACGCCTTTCTGGGCGCGACCATGCGTCAGTTCGGCTTCCTGCTCGACGGCCTGCGCCTGGTCGAAGCCGAACTCTCGGCCCTGAACATCCCTTTTTTCCTGCTGCGCGGCGACCCGCCCGAGGAGATCGCGCGTTTCGCCGGACACCACGGCGCGCACACCGTGGTCACGGATTTCGATTCGCTGCGCCTGAAGCGGCAATGGCTCGCGCGCGCCGCCAAGGCCCTCGCCTGCCCGCTCGTGGAGGCGGACTCGCGCAACATCTGCCCCTGCCGCGCGGTCTCGGACAAGCGCGAGTACATGGCCCGCACCATCCGACCCAAGATCATGCGCCTTCTGCCCGAGTTCCTAGAGCCGTTCCCCGCGCTCGCACCGCATCCCGTGCCATGGCCGGGGCATGGCCCGGCGAACTATTTCGTGGCCGCGCGCGCGGCCCTGGCCGTGGACCGTTCTGTGGCCGAGGTGGACTGGGCCAGGCCCGGCACGGACGCGGGAATGGGGATGCTGCGCGCCTTCATGGCCGAGCGCCTGGCGCGCTATCACGAGCGCAACGACCCAAACGCGGGCGCGGTCTCGCTGCTCTCGCCGTGGCTGCATTTCGGCATGATCTCGGCCCAGCGCGTGGCGCTCGAAGCCTTGCGGGCCACGGCCCCGGCCGAGGCCAGGGACTCCTTCGTGGAGGAGCTCGTGGTCAGGCGCGAGCTTGCCGACAACTTCTGCCTGCACGCGCCCGATTACGACTCGATCTCCTGCTTCCCGGACTGGGCCGTGCGCAGCCTGGACAAGCACCGGGGCGACGAGCGGCCCTGGCTCTACGGCCTCGACGACCTGGAGGGCGCGGCCACGCACGATCCATTGTGGAACGCGGCCCAGCGCCAGATGGTCCGGCGCGGCCACATGCACGGCTGGCTGCGCATGTACTGGGCCAAAAAGATTCTGGAATGGTCAGCCACGCCCGAGGAGGCGCTGCGCGCGGCGATCCTCCTCAACGACCGCTACCAACTCGACGGCCGCGAGGCCAACGGCTACGCGGGCATCGCCTGGGCTTTGGGCGGGGTGCACGACCGCCCTTGGGCAGAGCGGCCGGTGTTCGGGTCGGTGCGTTACATGAATTTCGCGGGCGCGCGGCGAAAGTTCGACGTGGCCGCGTTCGTGTCAGCCTTCGGCGACGCGCGCGACCGGGAATTGCTTACGGCCATGCGCTGACGCCGGTTCTAATCCGCGCGCCCGGCCTTTTCGGCCAGCCACTCGACCTGGCGGCACAATCCCATGAGCATGTCGAACTCGCGGCGGGAGATGTCCGTGCGGGCCAGGAAACGGCGAAACGGCATCAGGAAGTAGTCCGGGTTGTCGCCATGCAGCACGTCCAGGGCGAGCAGGGCCTTCTTGACGCGCGCCATGAGCAGTTCGCGCTCGGGCACGCCGATGCCCTGCCCCGGCGCGGCCCCGACCTGCGCGTCCGTCTCCCGCTCCACCAGCCCGGCCGCAATCGCGCGCCGCGCCTTCAGGCATTCCCAGAGCAGCAGCAGTGCGGCCTGGGACAGGTTCAGCGAACGGCCCGCGCTGGCCGTGGGAATGGTCACAAGCCGCGTGCACAAGGCCAGGTCGTCGTTGCCAAGGCCCTGGTCCTCGGGGCCGAGCACCAGCGCGGCCGTGCCGCCCTTTGCGATGCGCCGCGCGACCATCCCGGCGGCCTTGTCCGGCGAAAGCAGCGCCTTTCGCCAGCCGCCCAGGCGGGCCGTGGTGGCAAAGGCTTCCTGCACGCCCAAGAGCGCGCCCGCGAGATCGGCGTGGATGGTCGCTCCTTCGAGCAGATGGCGCGCGTGCTGCGTAGCCAGCACGGCGGCCTTCTCCACATCCCAGTTCTCGGGCGCCACAAGGCGGATGTCCGAAGCGCCCATGTTCAGGCAGGCCCTGGCCACGGAGCCCACGTTCTCGGGAAACCTGGGCCGCACCAGGACCACGGACAGGCCGAAAAGCTCGATCCCGCCTCCGTCTCTCATGTGCGCCTCAGCGGAGCAGCCTGCACAGGAAGGCCTTCAGGTAGTTGGTCTCGGGCATGGCCGGGTGTACCGGGTGGTCCGGTCCTTGGTGCAGTTGCTCGACGATCTGCACCGAGGCCCGCCGCATGTTGGCCGCGCGCAGCACGGCGCGCTTGAGCGACTCCGCATCCATATGCTGCGAGCACGAACAGGTCAGCAGCATGCCGCCGTCGTCCAGCAGTTTCATGGCCTCGCGGTTGGCCTTGACGTAGGCCTGCTCGCCCTTGGCCGCGTCCTTCCTGTGCTTGATGAAGGCGGGCGGGTCCAGACAGATGAGGTCGAAGCGACGGCCTTCGGCCTTGAGCGCGTCGAGCGCCTCGAAGACATCGCCCTCGGCCGTGCTCAGGCGCTTTTCCACGCCGTTTCCGGCCGCGTTGGCGCGCGCGTGTTCGAGCGCAAGGCTCGACGCGTCCACGCACAGAACCTCTTCAGCCCCGGCCCTGGCCGCGTTCACGCCGAACGAGCCGACGTAGGAGAAGAGGTCCAGCACCCGCGCGCCCTTGGCCCTGGCCGCGAAGCGCGCCCGGTTCAAGCGCTGGTCGAAGAACCAGCCGGTCTTCTGACCCGCGGCCAGGGGCGCGGTGAAGCGAAGCCCGTTCTCCTCGACCTCGACCACGTCCGGCGGGGTGCCGAAGGCGGGCTCCACGTATTCGGGCAGCCCCTCGTAGGAGCGGCCAGAGGCGTCGTTCTTGAAAAGAATGGCCCCTGGATCGAGCAGTTCACAGAGCGTCTCGACCACGGCCAGCCGCTCGCGCTCCATGCCCGCCGTTGTGATCTGGACGACCAGCACGTCGCCGTAACGGTCCACGACCAATCCGGGCAGGAAATCAGCTTCCGCGAAACACAACCGATAGTATGGCGCGGAAAAGAGCCGCTCGCGCAGTTCCAGGGCCGTCTTCAGACGGTCGAAGAGAAGCTTTCGGCCCAGGAATTCCGTGGGCCTGCGGCTGACGACGCGCACGCTGATCAGCGATGCAGGGTTGATGAAGCCGTTGGCCGTGAATTGGCCCCGGCTGTCCTCGACGCGCACCGGCTCGCCGGGCGCAAAGTCGCGCAGGGGGGACTTCCTCGTGTCGATCTCGTTGGAGAAGACCCACAGATGGCCTGTCTTGATGCGCCGTTCCTCGCCCTTCTTGAGGGTCACTACTTTTGCCGCGATGCGGTCTTCGTTTTGTGTCATGGGCGCACCCCTAGCACCGCAAGTCAGGGAAAACAACATTTTGACACCCGCCCCCGCAGGGCTTATGGAAGCGCCGGACCTGATCGTCCCCACAGGAGAACGCAAAATGTCCCTCAGCATAGGCATCGTCGGACTGCCCAACGTCGGCAAGTCCACCATATTCAACGCCCTCACGCGCGCCCAGAACGCCGAGAGCGCCAACTATCCCTTCTGCACCATCGAGCCCAACAAGGCCGTCACGCCCGTGCCCGACGCGCGGCTGATCAAGCTGTCCGAGCTGGTCAAGCCGCAGAAGATCGTCCACGCCACCGTGGATTTCGTGGACATCGCGGGTCTGGTCAAGGGCGCGAGCCAGGGCGAGGGCCTGGGCAACAAGTTCCTGGCCAACATCCGCGAGACCCAGGCCATCCTGCACGTGGTGCGCTGCTTCGAGAACGACGACGTGATCCACGTCTCGGGCACGGTCGATCCGCTGCGCGACATCGAGACCATCGAGACGGAACTCATCCTGGCCGACATGCAGACCCTGGAGAACCGCGTCGATCGCCTGGAGAAGCAGGTCAAGGGCGACAAGACGCTCAAGCCGCTCATCGACGCCGGACGCGCGCTGCTCGCGCACCTGGAGAAGGGCGAGCCCGCGGCCTCGTTCCCCGGCCGCGACGACGAGCGCGCGCGCGAGCTGATGCGCGAGGTCAGGCTGCTCACGGACAAGCCCTTCATCTACTGCGCCAACGTGGACGACGCAGGCCTGACCGAAGACAACGAGCACGTGAACGCCGTGCGCACCCTGGCCGAATCGCGCGGCGCGCAGTTCGTGAAGGTCGCGGCCAAGGTGGAGGAGGAGTTGATCGGGCTTTCCGACGCCGAGGCCAAGGAGTTCCTGGAGTCCTACGGCGCGGCCGAATCGGGCCTGGGGCAAATCATCCGCACGGGCTACCACGCGCTCGGGCTCATCTCCTACTTCACGGCCGGAGAGAAGGAAGTGCGCGCCTGGACCGTGACCAGGGGGGCCAAGGCCCCGCAGGCCGCCGGAGTCATCCACACGGACTTCGAGCGCGGCTTCATCCGGGCCGAGGTCATCGCCTACGACGACTACGTGAAGCACGGCTCAGAGGCAGCCTGCCGCACGGCGGGCGTGCTGCGCACCGAGGGCAAGGAATACGTCGTCCGCGACGGCGACGTGGTGCATTTCCTTTTCAACGTCTAGCCTTTGACGAGGCATTAAAAATCCGCGATCACCGCGTTGTCGCGTAAAATCAGGACCCTCGCGTATCATGACATACGCGAGGGTCCGGCGCTTTTGCGGCAACGCCGCAGACGGCGTCTTTTCAGCGGCCTGCTACGGAAGAGCGGCGATGTCGTCGATGAGCTTCTGGGGGATGTCGTAACCGCTCTCGCGGGCCTTCTCCACGTTGGCCGTGGCCGTGGCCTTGTCGCCGCGCTCCAGGGCCACCATGGCCAAGTTATGGTAGGCTGGACCGAACTTGGGCTCCACGGCCAGGGCCTTCTTGCACCAGTTCTCGGCCGCGTCGAGCATGCCTTTCATGTAGTAAACGCCGCCCAGGTTGGCCATGGCTTGCACGAACTTGGGATCCTGAGCCACGGCCTTCTTGAAGGCCGCGATGGCCTGGTCGGCCTCGCCGCGCTGCATGTGTACGAAGCCGATGTTGGCGTGCGGCACGGCGAAAAAGGGGCGCTCGCGCACGGCCATCTGGTTGTAGCGCAGGCAGGTCTCGAGATCGCCGCGCTGCATGGCGATGCCGCCGAGCTGCACGTAGGCCTCGACCAGCTTGGGCGAGCAGTCCAGAGCCTTGATGAGGCTCTCTTCGGCCTCGCGGAACATGCGCTTGGAGAGATAGCCCACGCCCAGGTTGTAGTGGGTGTTGGCGCATTCGGGGTTGCGGGCCAGGGCGTTCTGCTGTTCCGCGATGTATTCGTCGACGTTGGTGGCCTTGGTGGGGGGCATGGTTAATCCTCGTTGTTCGTGTTGCCTTCCATGGTGGTCACGTACCAGCGCGCGAAGTCGAACATGCCGAGGATGCGCTCGTCCTCGTTGATCATCCCGGAGCAGGCCTCGAAGGCGCCCCGGGCGTACGTGTCGGTATAGCGTTCACGCGGCACGGTGTACAGAAACGCCCGGATGAGTTGCTGCGTGGTCATCTGGTTCTTGTCCTTGCGGATGTCTATGGGATCCTTGGGCTCCTGGAAAGGATCCCAATTCTCGTATCCGATACGGTCGATGAACTTGCGCCGCCTGGGCGAGAGCGACTCGTAGATGCCGCGCTTGAGCTCCTCGCGCTCCTCGGCGGAAATCTTGGGCTGCTCCTCGCTCACTTGGGGCCTCCGATCTCGATGATCATGGGCTTGCCCGAGCAGCCGCCGGACGAGGCACTGGCGCAGCCGTCACAGTTCTTGTCGTCGCAGGAGGAGCACTCCTCGGAGGGGAACTCGAGACGCGAGCCCGGGGCGAAGGTCTTGGGATCGGCCGGACCCGTGGGGCGCTGCGCAGTTTCGGCGAAGGCCTCGGGGATGGCGTCCGGGTCCTCGTCCACCGGGGTCTCCTCGGTTTCGAGCCCCAGGTACTTCTCGTCGTAGGTGTTCATGAGCGCCACTGACACGGGCACGAACAGCGTGGCCAGCCCGGTGAACTTGGAGCCCACGCCCTCGGCGGCCCGGGCCGAGAGTTCGACCAGCCGGTCCTGGATCTTCTCCAGTTGGACCGTGGGATAGGGCTTGCCCTGTTCGAAGCCGGAGCGGCCGCAGGTCCTGGTCTGGCCCTCGAAAGCCGTGGGGATGCCGTAGAGGCGGCAAGTGATGGGCCGGTGCTCGTACAGGGCGCAGGAGCTGTCCTCGGCCAGCAGGGGGCAGCGGATGCGTTCACGGGCAAGTTCGGCCAGCACGGCAAGAGTGTCCGCACCCGACTCCTTGGCCTTGAAGGCCGCGCGCACGATCTTGTGCTGGCGGCGCTCGGCCTCGTCGGCGCGCATGAGGATGGCGTCGCGTTCACGACCGCCGAAGGTCGCGAGGAACCGATCGTTGAGGTAGGCGCTCTCGATGAAGGAAAGATCGAAGAGGGCGTGGCAGCAATCGTCGCAACCCTTCTCGCAGGTCACGAGGTCGCCGCACTGGCCTTTGACGGCGGAGAATATCTTGTCGATTTCGGCCACCAGGGCCTCGTACTCGGCAAAGTATTCGGAAAGGTCGATACCCATCTCGGGCCTCCCTGAAAAAACAGCCACACCTTCGTGGCGGCATTGCGGGACTGGAAGAAGGGGCGACGCCGCGTGGCGCGCCGCCTGCCGTCGCCGGGACGCGCCCGGTAAAAAAAGGGAGCGGCAGAGTCGCCGCTCCCGAAATCCCGTTCGCGAAGAGAGCGGACTACTCTTCTTCGATGGTGATGGCGTCCTGCTCGCAAACCTCGACGCAGGATTCGCAGCCCAGACACTCTTCCTCGTTCACGGCCACGGCCTTGCCGTCCTGCAGCTCGTAAACCTCGACAGGGCAGACGTCGACGCACTCGCCGTCGCCGGTACACTTCTCAACGTCGATGGTGATCTTGTAACCCATGAGCTTCCTCCGATTGGATGTATTCGGGTCTCGCCCGCATGCGCCCGCCTCGCGCAGGCCGCGTTTGGAGCCGAAAAAATGCCGTCCTGAGGCCCTTGGGCCATCGACGGGTCGCCTTGCAATAGCTTCCGCACTCTAGGCTGTCAAGCATGCGGAATGTCGATGTAGAGACGTCGGCGAACTTCGCCGCGCGCCGCCCAGAATCAGTCGTCCGCCTGGACCGGCAGATAAAAATAAAAGAGGTTGCCGCCCTCGGTGCGCTCGTATCCGACCGCCCCGCTATGCAGCCCCACCACTTCCTTTATGAAAAACAGACCGTGGCCCGTGCCGTATTCGCTGCTGGCGTTGGCGCCCCGAAATCCCTCGCTGTACAGACGCGACGCCTCGCTTTCCGCGAGGTGCTGCCCCGTGGAGAAGACCGAAACCTTGACCGCCTCCACGGGCCGCTCGCCGATGGCGGAGACGACCTCCCAGTCGTACGCCACGCGCGGCGGCGAACCGTCCGCTGGCGAGCGCGCGTACTTGACCGCGTTGGAGAAGAGGTTGGCCACCACCTGGCTAATGAGTCCCACGTCGGCCAGCACCTGGGGGTCGGGGTTCGCCTGCGTGCCCGGCCCGGCCGCGATTTCTATGCCTCGCTCGGCGAAACGCGCCCGGTAGCGTTCGAGCTGCGGCTCCAGGATCTGGGTGCGTAGGTTGCACGGCCGCATCTCCAGCACGTAGCGGCCCTGCTCGAAATGGCTACGTCGCAGAAGCGTCTCCAAAAACATGGAGGTCTGCTCGTAGTGGCGGTATATCTCGCGGTACTGCCCCATGAGCGCGGCGAAGGCCGCGTCCATGTCGGTCTGAAGCCGCTTGCAGGCCTCCATGCGCTCGGGGTCGTCCAGGGCGCAGTCGTTGGTAAACTCGGAAAATTTGGTCGCGATGTCGCGCAGGAGCATGATCCGGCTCTCCAGGCGGCGGTAGAAGAGCTTGAAGTACATGTTGGGCACGATGACGTTGTGCCCGATGTCTTGCACGAGGCTGCGAATGAACTCCAGATGCTCCTGGTTCTTGCTGGCGATGAGGCGGTTGTGGATGCGGTAGCCGATACGGTTGGCGTACTTCTCGAAAAAGAGCTTCTCGTGTTCGGAGATGTCGGTGCCAGGCGTGATGTCCAAAAGGCCGATGACGTCGCGCTCCGGCTCAAAAGGAAGCTGGGAGACGAGTTCGTGGTTGCCTTTGATGGGCAGAAGGTAGTGGCCGTTGCGGACTTCGGGCTTTTCGACCAGCGGAGGCTCGGGCGCGTCCTCGGGCGGCGTGCCGAAACAGCCCTTTATGGAGCAACAGCGCCATTCCAGGCGTTTTTCGGCGTTCAGGAGAAAAAGGCTCGCCTCCTTGTCGAAAAAGACCTTGGGGATGACCACGGAAAGCACCCACAAATCCTGCTTGGCCGTGAATTCCTGGGCAAGGTCGAAAAAGACGTTCAGGGCCCGGCTCTCGCGCTTGCTGAACTGGTATTTCTCGTAGGCCCCGATCTTCTCACGGATACGCCGGACGAAAAAGTCCACCCGTTCGCGCGCCTCCTCGGGGGCGATGCCGTTTCCCGGTTCGAGGTCGGAAAAGAAGATGTCGCCTGTGGGCGTTTCGTCGCGCTGCATATGGCCCTTCACGCTTGAGGTTGGCCGATCGCGCGTATTCTGTAGAATGGCGTGGCCCGCATTGCAAGCCCCGCCGCCCCTTCAGACAATGCCTGCGGGCTGAACAAGCGAACAATGCCCGGCTTCCGCCGGACCACGGACGGCGTTGCCTGCGAGGGTGCCCTGGTGTACAGTGCGCCAGCACCTTCAGGGGGGATCATGCGCGAAACCGGCTACCTTCTCAGCCGCGACGAACTCGTGGACAGGTTCAGGACGCTGCCGAGCCTGACCAACTTCGACAACGCCTACGTCAAGCGCATCCTGTCGCTTTCCAAGCTCAGGATGTACGAGCCCGGCGAGACGATCATCGAAGAAGGACTCACAGACCGCTGGCTGTACGTCGTCATCTCCGGCGAGGTGAGCGTGAGCAAGGGTGGCGAGGAGCTGACGCGGCTGTCGCACGTGGGCGACATTTTCGGCGAAATGAACGTCATCGACGGCAAGCCGCGTTCCGCGACCATTACCGCCGTGACCAACACCACCTGTCTGGCCATCGACGCCTCGTTCCTCGACGCGCTGGACGAGGCGGACAAGCACCCTTTCAATGCGGTGCTCTACCGCCTGTTCTCAGAAATCCTGGCCGAACGCCTGCGCGAGACCGACGCCGAGCTCGCCCGCTGCCGCCGCGACCTGGAGCGCCTGCGCCGGACCTGAGCCGGTGCCTTGCGCGTCATCCTGCGGCCGCGAGCCAGACCGTGTAGCCGAAAAAGCAGACCAGGAGCAGCACACCCTCGAAGCGGTTGATCCGGCCCGGTCTGCCCCCAAAACCATAGCCAAGCGCGAACAGCGAGAGGGTCAGCGCGCCCATGACCGGCACGTCGCGCGTGAGGACCTCTGACGGCACGGCCAACGGGCTGATGGCCCCGGCGATGCCGACCACGGCCAGGGTGTTGAAGAGGTTCGAGCCGAGCACATTGCCCAGGGCAATGTCGTGTTCCCCTTTGCGCGCCGCAGCCACGGACGAAGCCAGTTCGGGCAGCGAGGTGCCCACGGCCACGATGGTCAGACCGATGATCAGGTCGCCGACGCCGAGCGCCTGGGCGATCTGCACCGCGCCGTGCACGAGCACGCGCGAACTGGCGATGAGCAACGCAAGGCCGATCGAAAGCCGCCACACGGCCCTGGGCAGGAGCATGGCGGGAGCGGCAAGCTCCTGCTCCATCTCTGCGCCGAGTGAATCCGTGCGTTGCACGAGTCCCTGACGCACGGTCCAGGCCATGAGTCCCGCGAATACGGCCAGCAGCGCCTGGGCGTCCAGACGCGAAAGCGTGCCGTCGAGAAGCAGCAGCGCGGTCAGGGCCGTGACCGCGACCAGAATTGGCAGCTCCTTGCGCAGTACCGTCGAATGCACGGCGATAGGGCTTATGAGAGCGCTCACGCCCAGGATCAGGGCGATGTTGGCGATGTTCGAACCATAGGCGTTGCCCAGTGCAATCCCGGGATTACCTTGCCAGGATGCCAGGGCCGAGACCATCATCTCCGGGGCCGAGGTGCCGAACCCTACCACGACCATGCCTATGAGCAACGGCGGCATGCCGAAATGCCGCGCCACGGCGGCCGAGCCGTCCACGAAGCGGTCCGCGCTCCAGACCAGGAGCGCCAAGCCGACGGCCACGGACAAAAGCGCCACTATCATGCATTCTCCATACACCGAAACGGGCGGTGACGCACCATGCGTCCCCTTCACCGTGCGGCGGGTCACATACGCCCCATCCAGGGGTTTGTGAAGATGTCCGGCCACGCCCGCCTGCGGCCGTCCGCGGGTCAGCTTCGGACTTCCCCTTGACGCGCGGCGCATGTTTTCCTATTTTCCAAATCAGGAAAATTTGGAGGCGCAATGAACTCGATCAACGCCCGCCGGGCGCAGGTCTTCAAGGCCCTGGGAAATCCCGTGCGCATGGCCCTGGTGCAGGAACTGCTCGCGGGCGAGCGTTGCGTGTGCGATCTGGCCCAGGCGCTTGGCGGCAACATGCCCGCCGTGTCCAAGCACCTGGCCACGCTGCGCGAGGCCGGGATCGTCTCCTGCCGCCGCGAGGGCACGACCATCCATTATTCGCTGGCCATGGCCTGCGTGGCCGGGTTCCTGAACTGCGTGGACGGCCATCTGCGGCGCGAGGCCGCCCGCCTGACCAGTGATCTGGCAGGCGACATGGCCGCGCGCGCGCCCGCTTCGGCTCTGGACGGGGCAGGCGCGGAGCCCGGCGTCTCGTCCGCGCACGGACAGCAACCAATCCGGCCCGCCTGCGCCTGCGAAAACACCACGCAAGCCGCCACCGGAACCCTCTGACCTCCGCAAATACCCATCCCAAGACACGACACAAACAGCAAGGAGCATCCCATGAAACTCATCCAGGTTCTCGGCCCCGGCTGCGCCAAATGCAAGGAAGCCGCGCGCATCGCAAGCGAAGCGGTCGCCGAATCGGGCATCGAGGCCCGCGTGGAAAAGGTCGAGGATTTGCAGCAGATCATGAGCTTCGGCGTCTTCTCCACCCCGGCCGTGGTCGTGGACGGAGAGGTCAAGGCCGTGGGCAAGGTCCCGAGCAAGAAAGAGATCGTCGCCTGGCTCGCGGGCTGAGTGATCGCCCCCAAAGCCCCCTCTACCGCATTGCCGCGAGAACCCCGATCCCTCTCGCATGAGAGCCGTGCACCGGGGTCGATCGTCAACCCGCCAAGGAGACACGCCATGTCCCTGCGCAAGATCGTGCGTCTCGCCGCCTGCCTGCTCGTCCTCGCCCTCGCGCCGGTCTGGGACGCCAGCCCGGCCAAGGCCCAGGAAACCGTGCCCATCGTGCCCGTGCCGGGCATGGTAACCATGGTCGATCTGGGAGCCAAAAACTGCATCCCCTGCCGCATGATGGCCCCGATCCTCGTGGAACTCGAAAAGGAGTACCAAGGCCGGGCGGCCATCGTCTTCATCGACGTCTGGCAGCATCACGACCAGGTGGAGCGCTTCGGCCTTCGCGCCATCCCCACCCAGATATTCTTCGACAAGGAAGGCCGCGAGGCCAAACGCCACACCGGCTTCCTGAGCAAGGAAGCCATCGAGGCGGAACTCAAACAGCTTGGAGTCGAATAGCCCATGGACCAGATATTCTTGACCGTGCACGGCTGGATGACCGGCGGAGCATGGCTGGCCTTCGTGGGCAGCTTCCTGTGGGGCGTGGTCAGCGTGCTCTTCAGCCCCTGCCACCTGGCCTCCATTCCGCTCATCGTCGGCTACGTGGGCGGCCAGAAAGAGGCCGTGGCCGGACGCCGCGCCCTTCTCTACTCGGCCTGCTTCTCCTTCGGGCTGTTTGTGACCATCGCGCTCATCGGCGTTGTCTGCGCCATGCTCGGCCGGATGCTCGGCGACATCGGCCCCTGGTGGACCATCCCCGTGGGGCTCATCCTCATCTGGCTGGCCATGGACATGCTCGGCGTGGCCCGCTGCTCCACGGGCGGCGGCCTGCTCTCGCGCTTCACCCTCAAGGGCGTCTTCGGGGCCTTCGTGCTCGGCCTTCTCTACGGCATTCTTTCCGGTTCGTGCACCTTCGGCTTCATCGCCCCCATCCTGGCCGTGATCACCCTGCAAGGGGAGGTCGCCACGGGCGTGGCGCTGATCGTCCTTTTCGGCCTTGGCCACTGCCTGCCCATCCTGATCGCGGGCGGCTCCACGGCCCTGGTCCGCCGCCTGCTGGCCAAGAACGAGTTCCATTCGGCCAGCCTGCGTTTCCGCCGCCTGGCGGGCGTACTGGTGGGACTCCTCGGCCTGTATTTTGTGAGCATGCCCTTTCTGCCCGAGTATTCCTTCTTCTAACTCTAAAAGCCCGCGACAACGAGTATCCCCATGCCCCACAGCGAATTCTGGAAAGAAAACTGGCGTCCCCTGGCGCTGATGATCGGCCTGTTCCTGGCCTGCTTCTATCTCCCCGTGGGCCAACCGCGCTTCGACAACGCCGTCGTCGAGGCCCTGGAACTGGTCAAGTGGTACGCGCAGGAGCACGTCATCCTGTGCCTGATCCCGGCCTTCCTCATCGCCGGGGCCATCTCGGTCTTCGTCAGCCAGGGCTCGGTCATGAAGTATCTGGGCCCCTCGGCCAACAAGGCCTGCGCCTACGGCGTGGCCTCGTGCTCGGGCACCATCCTGGCCGTGTGCTCGTGCACCATCCTGCCGCTCTTCGCGGGCATCTATCGCATGGGCGCGGGCCTGGGGCCGGCCACGGCCTTCCTCTACGCGGGACCGGCCATCAACGTCCTGGCCATCATCCTCACGGCGCGCGTGCTCGGCCCGGAACTGGGCATCGCCAGGGCCGTGGGGGCCATCGTTTTCAGCGTGGTCATCGGCCTGATCATGCACTTCATCTACCGCAAGGAAGAGCAGGAGAAGGCCATCAAGATGGCCCAGGTGCCCGAGCCCGAGGCCGCGCGGCCGCTGTGGCAAAACGGGCTCTACTTCGCGGCGCTCGTGGGCATCCTGGTTTTCGCCAACTGGGGCGCGCCCGCCGAACCCACGGGCATGTGGCAGGCGGTGTTCGCGGCCAAGTGGCCGCTCACGGCCCTTTTCGCGGCAGGGCTCGGCGTCATGTTGCATCTGTGGTTCGGCCTTGCGCGCGGGCCGCTGCTCCTGGCCTTCGCCGCCACCACGGCCTCTGCCCTGGTCTTCGACGAGCCGCTCGTGCCCTTCGTCGTCGGCCTGGCCGCGCTCTCGATCATCATCGCGGGCCGCGAGGACGATTCCGGACAGTGGTTCTCCTCCTCCTTCGGCTACGCCAAGCAGATCCTGCCGCTGCTCTTCCTCGGCGTGCTCATAGCGGGCGCGCTGCTCGGCCGCCCCGGCAACGAGGGGCTGATCCCCTCGGCCTGGGTTGCCGCAGCCGTGGGCGGCAACTCGATCCTGGCCAACTTCGCGGCCTCGTTCGCGGGCGCGTTCATGTATTTCGCCACCCTCACCGAGGTGCCCATCCTGCAAGGCCTCATCGGAAGCGGCATGGGCAAGGGCCCGGCCCTGGCGCTGCTGCTCGCCGGACCGGCCCTCTCGCTGCCCAACATGCTGGTCATCCGGAGCGTCATGGGCACCCGCAAGACCGTGGTCTTCGTGGCCCTGGTCATCGTCATGGCCACGCTTTCGGGCCTGATCTACGGATCGCTCTTTGACTAGCGCCGCAATCGGCACCATAATGGGATCATACACATGAAAACGAACTCCCTGCTCATCCTCGCCGGTCTTTTGGCCATCGCCGCCGGACTGTTCTTCTTCGGCGCGCCTGACGGCCAGAAGCAGTCTGCCGCGCCCGAACCGCTGCCGCGTGTCGGCGCGGGCTTCGAGCAGCCGGGGGGAGCCACTGCGGCTTTGGTTCCCAGGTTGCCCGCGCTGCCCGTGCCGGGCATGGTCACGATGATCGACCTGGGTGCCAAGGGCTGCGTCCCCTGCCGCATGATGGAGCCGATCCTGGCTGAACTCGAAGCGGAATACGCGGGCCGCGCAGCCATCGTCTTCATCGACATCGAGATGCACCGCGAGGAAGCGGCCCGCTATCGCGTGCGGGCCATCCCCACCCAGATCTTCTACGATACGAACGGCGTGGAGCGTTATCGCCACGAAGGGTTCCTGGACAAGGCGACCATCGAGGCCACGCTGCGCACCCTTGGAGTCTCATGAGCCTCTTCACCACCGCGCCACGGCGCACCACCCTGGCCCAGGCCGCGCGCCAGGCGCTGCTCATCCTGCTCATCTCGGCCGTCGTGGCCGTGGCCAGCAACGCCGTCCGCACGGACGGCCTGCCGCTCCTCGGCGGCGGGGGCGCCCGGACCGGGGACCCGGCCACGGGCGAGATATCGCTTGCCGACGCGGCCATGCTGTTCGCGGCCGGACGCGCCCTGTTCCTCGACGCCCGCTCGGCCTTCGAATACGACCTGGGACACATCAAAGGCGCGCTCTCGCTGCCCCCCTCGGAATTCCAGCCCGCCTTCGAACGCTACAAGCCGCGCTTCGAGGAGGGCCTGACCGTCATCACCTACTGCGACGGCGAGCGCTGCCCCCTGGGCCATGAACTGGCCGAAAAGCTGCGCGCCGAGGGCGTGGCCGAGATCTATGAACTGAAAAACGGCTGGTCGCGCTGGCAGGCCCAGGGGCTGCCCACGGAGAGCGGCGGCGCGCCGGACTTCCTGGGCACCCAGGAGGGCGGCATGTGCACGGTCTGCGGGGACGAGCAATGAGCCGCCTGCACCTCGTCCTGCGCCTCGCCCTGGGCGCGCTGTTCGTGGCCGCGAGTCTGGACAAGCTCCTGCATCCGGCCGAGTTCGCGGCCATCATCGCGGATTACCGGGTGCTGCCCGCCGTGCTGGTGAACGCCTCGGCCGTGTATCTGCCCTGGCTCGAACTGATGGTCGGCGTGCTGCTTCTGGCCGGGCGCATGGCGGCCGGGGCGCTGTGGCTGGCCAACCTCATGCTCTGGGCGTTCTGGGCGTCGCTCTTCGCGGCCTACGCGCGCGGCCTGGACGTGGATTGCGGCTGCTTCTCCGTGACGGCCCAGGGCGGCGGCAACATGGAGTGGTACCTGCTGCGCGACGGTCTCTTCGTGGTCCTCGGACTCGCCGCCCTTCTCACTGCCCGCTTCTCAGGCCGCTGAAAAGACGCCGTCTGCTGCGTTGCCGCGAGAGCGGCGCATCTATCTGGAGGAGGCTCCGCCTCCTCCAGGCCACCTCCGCCAGGGGGCTGAGCCCCCTGGACCCCGCGATTCGCTTTGAAGCCATCGCTGGCAAAGCCGACCTGGGTGCGGCGGCGATACGCCCCCTTGCCTTTCCTGTCGGCGCGATTATCATTCACTTTCGCGCGCGGCGCGCCTGGCTTCGCCCCTTCCTTCCAACGGCTCAGCCTTTCCCGGTTTTCCGCGAAGCACCCCGCCGAACACGCAGCCGAAACACCCGCAAAGGAACCCACGCGCATGTCCGTCATTCATATAGAAGGCGCTCGCCAGCACAACCTGAAGAACCTGACCCTGGACATCCCCCGCGACAAGCTGGTGGTGGTCTGCGGCCCGTCCGGCTCGGGCAAGTCCACCCTGGCCTTCGACATCGTCTACGCCGAGGGCCAGCGGCGCTACGTGGAGTCGCTTTCGGCCTACGCCCGCCAATTCCTGCCGCAGCTCGACAAGCCGCTGGTGGACAAGATCGAGGGACTTTCGCCCGCCATCTCGCTGGAGCAGCAGACCTCGGGCCGCAACCCGCGCTCCACCGTGGGCACCGTGACCGAGGTGCACGACTTTCTGCGCGTCTTCTATGCGCGGCTGGGCCGGTTCCACTGCCCGCAGTGCGACCGCCCCATCCGTTCGCAGACCGTGGACGAGATCGTGGCCTCCATCCTGTCGCTGCCGCAGGGCACGAAGTTCCTGCTTCTGGCTCCGCTGGCCGAGAACAAGAAGGGCACGTTCAAGGACCTCTTCGCCAAGCTCAAGCGCGAGGGCTTCGCCCGCGTGCGTGTGGACGGCGCGGTGCACCTGCTCGACGAGGTCCCGGAGCTGGACAAGAAGCGCAAGCACGACATCGCGCTGGTGGTGGACCGGCTGGTGATCAAGGACGGGATGCGCTCGCGCCTGGCCGACTCGGTGGAGCTGGCCCTGAAGTGGGGCGAGGACCGGCTCGTGGCGGCCGAGGTGGACGGCCCCGAGCACCTCATGAGCACCTTGTCCGTCTGCCCGGAATGCCGGGTGAGCCTGCCCAGGCTCACGCCGCAGCTTTTCTCCTTCAACAGTCCGCAGGGCGCGTGCCCGCGCTGCTCGGGCCTTGGCAGCGTGGAGTATTTCGAGCCCGCCTTGATCGCGCCCAACCGAGGCTTGTCGCTGAACCAGGGCGCGGTGCTGCCCTGGAAGTCCGGCCCCGGCCACCACGCCGCGTCTTTGGAAGGCTTTTTGCGCGGCCACGGGCTTTCGCTCGACACGCCGCTTGCGGAGTATTCCGGGACGGCGCTCGACGCCCTGTTCCAGGGCGACGCGGCGCACGGCTTCGTGGGCGTCATCCCGGTGCTGGAGCAGGGCATGGCCTTCGGCCAGATCTGGCGCGACGAGCTTTCGCGCTTTCGCCAGTCCGCCCCCTGCCCGGAGTGCCACGGCGCGCGGCTTCGGCCCGAGTCGCTGGCCGTGCGCGTGGCGGACCAAAACATCCACCAGTTCGCCAGCCTGCCCATCGCGCGGGCCCTCGAATGGCTGCAAGGGCTCACCTTCGCGCCGGGCGAGACGGTCATCGCCGAGCCGCTGCTCAAGGAACTCACGCACCGCCTGGGCTTTCTGGTCAACGTGGGGCTGGACTACCTGAACTTGGCGCGCGAGATGTCCACGCTCTCGGGCGGCGAGGCGCAGCGCATCCGGCTGGCCGGGCAGCTCGGCTCGGGGCTCGTGGGCGTGACCTACGTGCTCGACGAGCCCTCCATCGGCCTTCACCCGCGCGACAACGAACGGCTCCTGGGCACCTTGCGCAGCCTGCAGACGCGCGGCAACACCGTGCTCGTGGTCGAGCACGACGAGGAGACGATCCTTTCGGCGGACCACGTCATCGAGCTTGGGCCGGGCTCCGGGCTGCGCGGCGGCGAGATCGTCTTTCAGGGCGGCGTGCAGGGGCTTTTGAACGCGCCCGAGAGCCTCACGGCCTCATACCTGCGCGGCGACATGGCCATCCCGCGGCCCGAGGAACGGCGCGCGGGGAACGGCCTCCTGACCCTTCGCGGCGTGACCACCAACAACCTGAAAGACATCGACTGCTCCATTCCGCTTGGCTGCCTGAGCGTGGTCACGGGCGTCTCGGGCTCGGGCAAGAGCTCGCTGGTCATCGACACCTTGTACGCGCACCTGGCCTTGCGCATGGGCATCAAGGCCGAGCGGCCGGGCAGCATCAAGGGGATCGAGAACGCCGGGGCCGTGGAGAAGATCGTGGCCATCGACCAGACGCCTATCGGCCGCACGCCGCGCTCCAACCCCGCGACCTACACCAAGGTCTTCGACGAGATCAGGACCATCTTCGCGGCCAGCAAGGAGGCCAGGCAGCGCGGCTACAAGCCCGGCCGCTTCAGCTTCAACGTGCCCGGCGGCCGCTGCGAGAACTGCAAGGGCGACGGCCAGATCAGGGTGGAGATGCATTTCCTGCCCGACGTCTACGTGACCTGCCCGGTGTGCAACGGCAAGCGCTACAACGCCGAGACGCTGGACGTGCGCCACAAGGGGCTGAACATCTCCGAGGTGCTGGACCTGACCGTGCGCCAGGCCCTGGACTTCTTCTCGGCCCATCCGGCGCTCAGGCGGCGTCTGGAGGTGCTGGACGAGGTGGGCCTGGACTATTTGCACCTGGGCCAGCCCGCGACCACGCTTTCGGGCGGCGAGGCGCAGCGCATCAAGATCAGTCGGGAGCTTGGCAAGCGCTCGCTGCCCGGCTCGCTCTACGTGCTGGACGAGCCGACCACGGGGCTGCACATGCACGAGGTGGGCAAGCTCATCCAGGTGCTGCACCGGCTGGTGGACAAGGGCGCGACCGTGGTGGTCATCGAGCACAACCTGGACATCGTGGCCTGCGCGGACTGGGTCATCGACCTGGGACCGGGCGGCGGCGAGGCCGGGGGCCGGATCATCAGCCAGGGCACGCCGGAGCACATCGCCTCCGACCCAGGCAGCGTCACCGGTGCATTCCTGAAAATCTAGCCGGGCGCTCCAAAAGCCCCGTCTGTTGCGTTGCCGCGAAACCGAAGTCGTCAACAATCTCGGGTCCGCATCCTCACGCAAGCCGCAGGGGCGCATGGCAATAACCATGCGCCCCCTGACGTGCAGCCTCCACATTGACACGCGCGATATAAGGCGCTATTTTCAGTTCCGAATAAAGTACTGAAAATGAGGTGTCCCATGCAGACCATCTATGCCAGCAAGACCGTCAGCGTCACCGAGCTCAAGCGCAATCTGGCGTCCATCCTCACCCAGGCCGGAGACGATCCCGTGGCCGTGCTCAACCACAACAAGCCCGAGGCGTACCTGCTCTCGGCCGCGCTGTACGAGCGGCTCCTGCAACGCATCGAGGACCTGGAAGACGCGCGGCTCGTCCAGGAGCGGCAGGACGGCCCCTTCGTGGAAGTGAACCTCCGTGACCTATAGGCTGCGCTTCCACGAACTGGCCCTGAAGGAATGGAAGAAGCTGAACGAAGCCCTGCGCGAGCAGTTCAAGAAGAAGCTGGCCGAGCGCCTACAAAACCCGCGCATTCCGTCCGCGGCCCTCTCGGGAATGCCGGACTGCTTCAAAATCAAGCTCCGCAAGGCTGGCTACCGGCTTGTCTACCGCGTCGATGAGGACGTCGTCTTCGTCACCGTCCTGGCGGTGGGCAAGCGGGACAAACTGCGCGTGTACGCATCGGCAGGCGGCAGGATTGCGGAATAGCCCGCGCCCGGACCCTGCACCCACTCACAGTATAACCGCATCCGCCGCCGCGCAGGGGGCGGTGTCGATCTCGTAGGCGTGCGGGCCGATGCGCTCCACCGGCCGCATGCCGATCAGGCTGTTCAGCACGTAGGCATGGGCGAAGCCGCCCAGTTCCTCGGCCAGCACGGGATGCCGCCTGACGGGCAGCGCCTCGGCGGCGAGTGAAAGCGCGATGCTCGGCAGCGCCAGGGCGTGCGCGGGCGCGACAAGCCCCTCGGCGTCGGCCAGGAGCAGCGCACAGGCCGAGGCCTCCACCACCAGCCCGTCCTGATCCACCAGCACCGCATCGAAAAGACCCGCGCGCCTAGCCCCGCGCCGGGCCAGCAGATAGGGCAGGTAGCTCGTGGACTTGTGCGCGCCAAGATACGAGGCATGCGGCTCGGGATGCACCGCGAGCGCAAGCGGCCCTGGCGACGGGGGCGTGAAGGCCGCCGCGAGAAGGACCGGCCGCGCGGGAGCGGCGTCAAGCTCGGGCCCTTCCAGGGGATAGACGAGGTTGATCCTGCCCACGCGGCCCGAAAGTCCGTTTCGCCGCGCCACTTCGGCCGCGACCTCGGCATCCGGCGGCGCCAGCCGGGGCAACTCGAAATGGTCCAGGCTGGCCAGGAGCCGCGCCGCATGGCGGGCGTAGTGGCGCGCCTCGCGGCCGTCCCAGCGCACGGTGGCGAAGAAGCCCGCGCCCAGGCGCGCGGCCGCACCCGGCCACGAGAGCGCCCCCTCGTCCACGAAGCGGCCGTCGCGCCAGGCGATCACGACAGCTCCTCCATGAGCCGCAAAAACTTGTCCGCCTTGGCCACGGTCTCGCGCTCCTCGGCCGCAGGGTCCGAATCCACCACGATGCCGCTGCCCGCGTGAAAGACCATCTCCCCCGCGTCCGCGTCGTGGCGGGCCGTGCGGATGGCCACGGAGGCGTCCATGTCGCGCGGGCCGTGCACCAGCAGCACGCTGCCGCAATAGGCCTCGCGCGTGTGCGGCTCCAACTCCTCGATGATCTCCAGCGAACGCTTCTTGGGGCAGCCCGTGACCGAGCCGGGCGGAAAGGCCTCCTGCACGAGGTCGAAGACGTTCAGATCGGGCCGAAGCCGCCCCGTGACCTCGCTGTACATCTGCAGCAGGTCGTCCACCACGAAGACCGACTTGTGCGCCCGCACGCCCACGCTGCCATACTCGCAGGACGCGGCCACGTCGTTGCGCATCAGGTCCACGATCATGGAAAGCTCGGCGTCCTCCTTGGGCGAGGCGCGAAGCGCCCGCGCCAGATCGGGCGGCGGCCCGGCCAGACCCTTCCGGCGCTGCCCCGGCGGCAGGCGCAGCGTGCCCTTGATGGGCTGCGAGAGCACCTCGCCGTCCGCCACGCGCACAAACCGCTCGGGCGAGGTGGAGATCACGGCCTGCGGGCCGCAGCGGAAAAAGGCGTAGTGCGGCGCGGGATAACGTCCGAAGAGCAGCCGGAACAGAGCAAAGGGGTCGCATTCGCGCACGGGGGCGCGAAACTCCACGGACAGGTTGAGCTGGTAGGTGTGGCCCTGGCGGATGCGCGCCAGCACCTCGGTTACGGCCGCCTCGTAGGCCTCGCTGGACAGGGAGCGGCGGACGTGGCCCGTAACGCGGGCCGGGCGCGGCGCGCCGTATGCGTCGGGGACGAAAGCTTCCGGGTTCGCGGCCAGCCTGCGCGCCAGATCGAGCAGGCGCACGTCCGGCTCCGCGTGGTGCAAGAGGTCGAGCCGCTTGGCCTTGGGGTCGTAGGCCAGGTGCAGGCCGTACTTGCGCAGCATCCCGCGCGGCATGACCCGTTCCTTCCTGCTGCGCACGCCCAGACGGTCCAGGCCGAACTCGTAGGCCAGCAGGCCCATGGTCGGCCGCTCGTCGGCAAAGGCGAAGGCCGCCATGTCGCCCGCGTCCGCGCCGGGCAGGAGCACGAACTCCTCCTCGGGCGCGACGCCCATGAAGAGCGTGGGCGAGCGGCCGTCCGCGCCCGGCGCGCAGAGCACGTCCGCCCCGGCCTCGCGCTCCAAGGCGGCCGCAAGGCCCAGCACGGCCTCAGGCGGATACGGGAAGGAGTCGCGCACATGCATGGCGGATGAATATCTCCGGCGATTCGGTGAGAAAGGATTCGGGGTGGAACAGATACCCCAGAAGCGGCCGCGTCTCGTGGCGCACGGCCATGATCACGCCCTCGTCCGTGGCCGCCTCGACCACCAGGCCTTGGGCCAGCCGCGAGAGATGCAGCGAATGGTAGCGGGCCACGCGAAGCCGCCTGCCCGCGAACGCTATCTCGGAGGCGCGGCCGTGCACGCAGCCGGGCAGGGGCGCGACCTCGCCGCCCAGGAAGTGGTTGATGATCTGCATTCCCAGACACACGCCGAGCACCGGCGGGCCGTCCGTGGCCGTAACGAGCGGCTCGTAGGCCGGATAGTCGGCCGGATGCCCCGGCCCCGGCGAGACGACCACGAGGTCGGCCGCGCGCGCGGCCCGCATGGTGAAGGCCGCGTAGGGCAGCACCAAAGGGGCCGTTCCCGTGACCGTGGCCAGCAGATGTTCGAGGATGCGGGTGAAACTGTCCTCGTTGTCCACCAGCAGAAGCTTCATGGCCGCGCCTGGGCCTTGGCCGCGCCCACGGGCCAGAACAGGCGGTCGAAGACGCGCTCGGGCAGGCCGCGCGTGAGACGCACCAGAAGGGCGGTGAAGAGCAGCGAGAAGATCAGGCGGCCCCAGAGGATGCCCGAGAAGTGCGCCCCGGCCAGGACCATGATCATGGTGTCCTCGATGACGGCGTGGCAAAAGCCCATCAGCGTCAGGCTGAAGACCACGTCGCGCTTGGAGAGCGCGCCCGAGCGCGCCTGCTGGATGATCAGCCCGCCGCCGTAGGCGAGCCCGAGCGTCATGCCGACCACGGTGATGGGCGCGGCCGCCGGACCGATGCCGCACAGCCTGAGCACCGGGGCCAGGAGACGGTTCAAGAGGGCCGTGGCGCCGATGAGTTCGAGCAGCCCCATGGCCACCATGAGCGTGAAGATGATGCCGAGGATGAGGCCGAGGTTCTTCAACTCGCCCAACGCCCAGGCGGCGATGGTCGCGGGCGGGGCCTCGGGGGTGAAGATGATCCTGGCGGGCTCCTGCAGCCAGCCGCCCGCGAGGTAGATCTGGTTCAGGACCGCGCCGACGATCAGCGCGCCCGCGAGCCGAAGCGCGAGCTGCATGGCCGCGCTCGTGCCCGAGGCGCGGGCCACGGCCGACTCCACGAGGAGGTTGTGGGCCACGAGCATCATGGTCGCCAGCACCGTGGCCTGGGCGATGGTCACGGGCTCGTGCAGGGCGAGTTGGGCGAAGACCACGAGCCCGGAATACATGCTCGTGAGCATGGCCGAGGCCCAGGCCAGGCCGAAGACGCCGGGCAGGCCGACCAGCCCCATGACCGGTTCGAGCGGCCGGGCCAGCGGTTCCACGAGGTCGTACTCCTGAAGGATCTTGACCGCGACGATGACCGGGATCATGACCTTGAAGAGCGAGAAGGCGGCCGCGAAGGTCTGGCGCAGCCGCGCGCCGAGCCAGGCGGCCAGGCCGCCGCAGATCTGGACGGGCCAGGACGAGGGGGAGCGGTTCACGGTAAAAGGGCCTCGATGCGCCCATGCGCGTTCATGGCCGTGCGCCAGACGGCCGGGAAGGCGTCGAGCCCCCTGGCCGCGCCAAGCAGCGCGCCCACGGCGATGCCCCTGCCAGCCGAGTCGCCGCCCGCGAGGACGTTTTGCAAAAGCCCGCGCGCGGGGTCGTCGGCGTACGCGGCCACGAGGTGCACCACCGCGGGCAGGGCGCCGGGGCTATGGCAGTTCTGGCCGAAGGCGGCGATCAGGGACAGGGTTTCGCCGCCCGCGGAGGCCAGACCCTTTTCCACCAACTCGGCCACGGACCCGCCAGCGAGCGCCTGGGCGGCCGCGCGCATGGCCGGAACCGGCTCCTCACCGCCAAGGATGCGCGCGGCGGCGCGCGCGAAGAACTCGGCCGCGTCGAGCACCAGCGGCGCGGTGTGGGTCAGGCCGGTCTGCTGCCGCGCGGCCTCGGCCAGGGCGTCCTCGTCCGCGATGAAGGCCAGGAGCGGCGCGAAGCGCGCGGCCCCGGCCAGATCCTCGGAGGTGCTGCCCGCGTCCTCGAAGGGCCAACCGGCCTTCAGATTCTCCAGGGTGCGGCGGCTGGCCGCGTCCACGTAGCCGCCGTAGGTCTCGAAAAGCGTCTTCCAGCGGGCGGCGAAGTCCGCGCGGTCGAAGCCTCCCCGCTCGGCCAGCGACTCCAGGAGCACGAGCATCTGGTCGCCGTAGTGGGTGAAATCGCCCAGGCCCTTGGTTTTGTGATAGGAATCCGGCAGCGGCGCGGCCGGGGCGGCGAAATCCGGAAATTCGCGTGCGATGCGCTCCTGGTCGTATATCCAGTGCGGACCGAGCGCCAGGCAGTCGGCCATGAAGGCCGCGACCACGGCGTCGCGTCTGGTGTTGCGCATGACTCCTCCCTGCCCGTGCAACGGGCCTCGCGGCAATCTCGCACGAAGCCGGGGCGATGACAAGGCGAGGCCGGGGGGTGGTCAAAAGCGCCCGGCAAAGGTACACTTCCCCGGAAAACGCACGGGACCCGGAGCACGACTTCGCCATGCAGCACGACGACGCCTTCGCGGCACGCTACGACGCCTGGTTCGCCACCCCAGAGGGAAAGGTCGCCTTCGAGCGTGAAAAGGCGCTTTTGGCCGACCTCGTCTCGGCCTGGCCCCGGCGCGGCCAGCGGCTCCTGGAGATAGGCTGCGGCACGGGGATGTTTCTCGAATGCTTCTACGAATGGGGCTTCGATGTGGACGGAGTGGACCCCTCTGCGGCCATGCTCAAGGGTGCCCGCGCGCGCATGGGCAAGCGCGCCGACCTGCGCCTGGGCCACGCCGAGCACCTGCCCATGGACGACAAGGAATACGACTACGTGACCCTGATCACGGCCCTGGAGTTCTGCGAGGACCCCGAGGCCGCCATGCGCGAGGCCGTGCGCGTGGCCCGCAAGGGCGTGCTCGTGGGCTTTTTGAACCGCCGCTCGTTCTATGCCTTGTCCACACGTTGCTCCTGCCTGTGCGGCGACAAGGGGCACGTCTCGTCCATGCGCGCGGCGCGCTGGTTCAGCCTGCGCGACGTGGTCAGACTGTTCGCGAACGCGGCGGGAAAAAAGCCGCGTCGGGCGCGCTCCGTGCTGCCCGGCCCCCCGGCCACCTGGCGGGAGGGGCTGCCGTTTAGGCTCCTGAATCATCCGCTGTATCCCGGCTGGCTCGGGGGATTTTGCGCCGTACGCTTCGATCTCGTGGGTGACAAACCCTTGACGCCCCTGGCGGCCTTCACCACCGAGGCCAGCCCGAGCGGCGGCAGCGCGTGACCGTTGCGCAGGGCTGGATGTCTCTTCCTCCCACGCCGACGCGCAGTTTTTCCGCCCCCTATCCACAGTCAATCCCGAACATGCCGACATAAAAGGATTTCAATTTCACTGGTCCAGACATTGCTTCGGCCCGGCCACGGCGGCCAGGAGGCCGCCATGCGGCCCACGCGCCGCACAAGCCGAGGGAGCGGCATGGACCACACGCGAACGCACATCACTCGCCACGAGACCGACGTCCTGGTGCTCGGCGCAGGCCTGGCCGGGCTGCGTGCGGCCTGGGCCGCGCTGGCCGAGAATCCCGGCGCGCGCGTGACCGTGATCAGCGCGGGTAGTGGTCCGTCCGGCTCATCCTTCGCCAATCTCCACGACAGGCTGGGCATGCAGACCTGCCCCACAGACGAGGACGCCGCCGATCTCGTGGCCGAGGCCCTGGCCGTGGGAAGGCCCGGCCACGTCGAGCCCGTCCTGGCGCAGGCCCTGGCGACCGACGCGCGCGAGCGCTTCGAGGACATGAAGGACCTTGGGCTTCCCTTCATTGCCCGTCAGAACGGTAGTCCGGAGCTTTTTTCCGCCTGTTTCAGCCCGGCCTCGCGCCGGGCCGTGGTCTTCGAGGATCTGGGCCGCGTCTTTACGGCTTTCAAAACCAGGGGCGAGGAACTGGGCGGGCACTTTCTTTCCGGCCTCACGGTGCGCGGCTTGGTCGTGCGCGACGGCCGCGCCCTGGGGGCGCTGGCCGAGGACGCGCGGGGACGCGCATCGCTTTTCATGGCCAAGGCCGTGATCATGGCCCTGGGCGGGCCCGCGCCGCTTTTCGCGCACAACCAGGCCGGGCCGGGCAACCCCGGGTTCTCGCTCGGGCTCCTGGGCCGGGCCGGGGCCAGGCTCGTAAACCAGGGCTACCTGCAATACATGTGGGCCAGCCTGCCGGACCGTGCCTTCTGGAACCTCGCGGCCAAGGCGCGTCAAGGACTTGTCGTTCGCTCGCCAGACGGCGGACTCGTGCCCCTGCCCGACGACCTCGCCGAACTCGCGGCCGAGCGCAAAACGCACTGCCCCTTCGGCCACGGCCTGCCCGACGCCGAACTGGACCGCTTCCTCCTGCGCCACCTGGACGCGGAGGGCGCGGTCATGGTGCGCGCCGCAGCCGAGGATTTCACGCGCGTCGCGCCCATGGCCCACGCGGGCAACGGCGGGGCGCTCATCGACGAGCACGGGCAGACGTCGGTCGCCGGGCTTTACGCCTGCGGCGAATGTGCCTCGGGCATGCACGGGGCCAACCGCATCGGTGGGGCCATGGTCCTGGCCACACAAGTCTTCGGAACCCGCGCCGGACGCCACGCCGCGGGCACACTTAAGAAAAATCCGGAATCGTCCGATATATCGTTCAGTGAGTTAATGAATGATTCCCTGGCGCCCAGAAGCCAGGGCGGCCGTGGCACTGAACCGGACCGCGACAGGGAGCATCTGCACGCGTTGGCATGGAGCCTGCAAATGAACATGGCGATGCAGAAATCTCCCACCCTGGAGGCTGCGCGGGCGGAACTCTCCAGGCGGCGGGAACAAACGGCGGGATGGCGCGCCAGACTTGCCCTGGAAACGGGGATGGAGCTACTTACGCACATCGCGTCACATAACTAAGTGAATGAACGAAAGAGGGCCGAGGCAGTGATCCCCATCCAGAAGCGATTCTTCAAACCGGGCAAGGAATCCCGCATGCTCTCCATCCTGGACGGCATCCACGCCCGCGCCCGGATCAGCCAGCAGGAACTGGGGAACAAGGCCGCGCTCTCCGGAGCCATGGTCAATAAATACGTCAAGACGCTGCACCAGGGCGGGCTCATCACCCTGACCCCGGTGAACGGCAAGTCGTTCTCCTACGGTCTGACCCAGGAGGGCGAGAGCCAGCGGCGGGCCATGCTCGGCCAGTTCTGCGCTGAAATCGTGCAGGTCTATTCCGCGCTCAAGGAGAGCATCCGCGAAAAGCTCACGGGGCTCCTCGACCAGGGCTTGACCCAGGTGGCGCTCTTCGGCGCGGCCGAGACCTGCGAGGTGGTGCTGGCCGCCCTGGAGGACACGCCGTTTCGCGTCGTGGCCATCATCGACAACGACCCCTCCAAACACGGCCAGGCCTTCCACGGTCACCGCGTGGTCTCGCCGAGCCTTCTTCCGACGATCCCCTGCCAGGCAGTCATCATCTCCTCGTTTGGACGGCAGGACGAGATATACGGGCAGCTCACGGCTCCGGCCGCAGCAAGGAACCTTCAAATAGTCAGGTTGTAGCCATGCCAAAACACATCGTTTCCCAAGTCGTCCTCCCCTCCGGCGTCGTCATCGGTCACGGCCAGCCCTGCTTCGTGGTCGCCGAAATCGGCAACAACCACCAGGGCAAGCTCGAAATAGCCAAGGAGATGGTCTACGCCGCGGCCGAATGCGGCGCGGACGCGGTCAAGTTCCAGAAGCGCCACACCCCCTCGCTGCTCACCCGCGAGGGTCTGGCCGCGCCCTATACCGGCCCCAACAGCTTCGGCCCGACCTACGGCGCGCACCGCGACGCCCTGGAGCTGGATATCGAGGAGATGGCCCAGATCAAGGATCTCTCGGAGCGCCTGGGGCTGGTCTTCTTCGCCTCGGCCTGGGACATGATCAGCCTGCGCCAGATCTTCGGCCTGGGCGTGGAGCTCATCAAGATCGCCTCGGCCGACCTGACCTGCATCCCGCTCCTGCGCGCCATCGGCCAGGAAGGCGTGCCGGTCGTCGCCTCCACGGGCATGAGCACCTGGGAGGACATCGAGGTCGCCGTGGCCGAACTGCGCAGCTTCCACGACAACATCGTGCTCTTGCACTGCAACAGCTCCTACCCCTGCCCCGAGGACGAGATCGCCCTGCCCGTGATGCACCGGCTCGGCCGCCGCTTCGGCCTGCCCGTGGGCTACTCCGGCCACGAGGAAGGGCTCGCCCCCTCCATCGCGGCGGCCGCACAGGGCGCGTGCCTGGTGGAGCGCCACTTCACCCTGAACAAGATGCTGCCCGGCACGGACCACAAGGCCTCGCTCGAACCCTCGCAGCTCAAGACCCTGGTGGGCATGATCCGCGACGTGGAGCGCGCCATGCGCGAGACCGAAAAGAAGGTCTTCCCCAAGGAAGAATCCACGGCCAAGAAGCTGCGCAAGAGCATCGTGGCCGCGCGCCGCATCCCGGCGGGCAGGATCATCACGGCCGACGACCTGACCGTGAAGAGCCCCGGCACGGGCATCTCGCCCCTGGACTGGGACAACGTCATCGGCCAGAAGGCCGTGCGCGAGATCGGCGAGGACACGCTGTTGTCCTGGGAGATGGTGGGGCATCTGCACTGCGTGACGCCGGTGCGCCAGATCGCCTGAGGCGAGACGTGCGGACCATGACTGCCATGTTTCGGGAAAGCCGGACCTGCGCGCGCGGCCTGCGCGTGATGGGCCCGGCTTTCTCGCGTCCGGCAGCGGGAGGCGCGGCGTGAGCGCGGTCGGCCCGCGCATCCTGATGATGGCCGTGAACGACCCGGCCGGGACGGCCATCGCCCTGGCCAACGCCGTGAACCGCTTCACGTCGGCCCAGTGCCGCGTGATAACCCTCGAGACGCGCTACAACCACGGCTGGCAAAAGGATCTGCACCTGCCCGATCTCGGCCCCGAGGAGATGGCCGAGGTCGAGTGGCTGCTCAAAACGAGCGACATCTTCCACTTCCACATGACCGCGGACGAAGACCTGCGAATCGGGCCGTTCACGCCGCGCGACTTCATGGCCGGAAAGCTCGTGGTCCATCACCACCACGGTCACCCGGACTACCGCTCCGACCCGGAGAAATACCGCTGCAAGTACCGCGAGCGCGGCCGCAGGCACATCCTGGTCTCCACCCCCGACCTTCTGCGCCACTTCCCCGAGGCCCTGTGGATGCCGAACACCGTGCCCCTGGAAGACCCGCTGCTCAGGCCCATGGGCGGAAAGCCCAGGGCCCCGGACGAGGCGCCCATGCTCGTGGGCCATTCGCCAACGCGCAAGGATCTGAAGAACACCGACGAATTTCTCGCGGCCATGGCCGAGCTTTCGGCGCGCGGCGAGCCGGTGCGGCTCGACCTCATCGACGACGCGCCCAACGTGGAGTGCCTGCGCCGCAAGCGGCGCTGCCACGTGGTTTTCGATCACTTGCAGGGATATTACGGGGTCTCGTCGCTGGAGGCCATGGCCCAGGGCGTGCCGGCCATCGCAGGGCTCGACGAGTGGAACAGGCGGCGCATCGCCGAGTTCGCGGGCACGGACGACCTGCCCTGGGTGATCTGCACGCCCGGCGAGATCGCGGCCACGCTTGAGGGACTTTTGCGCGACCCGGACCGGCGCGAGGCCATCGGCCTCGCCTCGCGGGCCTTCATGGAACGCTCCTGGCGCGGCAAGACCATCGCCCAACGCCTGCTCGACTTCTACGAATCGTGATTGACTTGCAACGCTTACTCGTCGAGCTTTACTCCAAGTCCTTGAACCCGCAGGCGGTTGATCTTGCTTTCTTTTGCAATTCGCTTGAGCGCATTTTCTATTTTCGAACCAGTCGGCCCACCTTCATCTGGTGCATCAACAAAACCTTTATACATCAGGCAGGCCTTGACATAAAAATAAAGTTTTTCACCAGAGTAACTTTTGAAAAAACTATAATACTCATCCTCCGAAAGCCGCAGCAGGTATTCTTTTTCGCTTTCACCAAAACCCTTGTCATTCACTATTTTCTCCAAAACATCTTCCAAAGACCGCTCATCTAGACGGCTTGATCTGACGTCTTGAATTGCCGCCAGAAACTTTCCGTCAAGCTCTCTTCGGAAGAAACTGTCACCAGGATTAAATCCTTCTATCTTGCTTCGTTGACTCTTGATATATGTATCGATCAAAAAGTCTGCCTTCTCTTCTTCTCCAAGCTGCCGCAACAAGCTGATACCCTGCCCCAACTGGTCAACACTGATAATATCAATATTGTCGGCGCATCCATGGAACATGGCATTGACTATTTCTCTTGTATTATTATCAAAGCTGTTGTGATATGCATTCCAGGCGTTTTGATAAGACTCCATTCTAGAATTTATCTCTTCGTATCTATCAATACTTGATGCATGGCGCTTCATTTCGAACTCATCAACCCACCCCTTCGAAACGAAACTCGCAAGAGCCAAATCGAGATCGCCAAGCCCCCCAAATTCATATCTACTCAACAGGCGGTTCCATTCATTGTACTTATCATCAACACCATCTTTGTCCAAAAAACGAGCCGCCCTGTGATTCATGTTCAGAGCGAACTCTAAATCAGGATACGAGTCATCAGATTTATAGTTACACTGAACATAAAGAAGAATTTTCCGAACAATATTCCTCAGGACACTCTTTTTGCAATGCGAGAGGAGGCTTTCGATATCGCGCACAAACTTTTCGGCAATTTTCAGTATCCGTATATTCTTGACACCTAAGTCAATCGCAGCTTCTTTGAGATAATCATATATATCCCCAGAAGAAGGATAGGCGATTTCGGCCAACTCGGCCGTTGTAGGATCAAAAAGAATTTCACTATCTAAAATTTTTTCTCTGAATTTTTCATATTCACATTCTTTAAGCTCAGTCTCATTAAAAATGAGTACGACCTTGCACTCCCTCTGCTCTTTCAGTAACGATACCAAACCATACACGTCTCGATCCCTTAAGGGGCTTCCCCTTCTCTCTAGATCGTCAATGCACACGATACACTTGTTCACTGATAAAAAAGCTGCTGAAGGATAGTCGTAAACGTATTGCTTGAAAAATCCAGTTCCGAAAACATGACTTAAGCATTTTCGCCCATATGATCCAATTGTTGAAATAGCGTTGCTCTCCAATGTTGTTATCGTTGGGCTCTCTCCTATGAGTCCCCCTCCTACCGAATTTTCAAATATGGACAGCTTTATGTCCTTTATAGAGTCAATTCCGAACAGTGAAACATATGCATACTTGCCGAGCTTAATTCCTCCTCGCTTCTTCGCGTCCTTCAGAATGCGATTCCAGGCGAATGTTTTGCCTATTCCCCATGGCCCCTTGATTGCTATGACTTCCGGCGTATCGCTTGCCAGGAAGCTATTTAGCCTTTTCTTGATTTGTTCTAACGACACAAGGCTTCTCCCGTCTTAGAGTTGTAGAAGACTCAAAGACACCACGACAAAAATCACGCAGCTCTGCCGCTCGGGTTTTCGTTCAAAGTGAGGCTTGTTGGTCGCCAGCGTTTTGCCTGCGGCGCGGGCGTCTTCTACTTGCTGATCCACAGCGAGCAGCGGGTCAGGCTGCGCAGGAGCTTGGTCGTCACCGAGGTGGGCACGAGCGTGCCGATCGCGGACGGGTGGTCGATGGTCCGGCCCGTGGCCACCACCGCGTAGTTCTTCGAGTGCGCCTCCTGCACGATGGTCTCGGCCACGTCGCGGCCCTCCACGATCCTGATCTCGATCCGCTTCTCGGGAAAGCCATTGTCCAAGAGCGCCTTCTCCGCGCCGATGATCATCTCCTCCACCTGTGGCGAAAGCTGCACTCCCATGGGCCGGACGTGGAACAGCGTGACCGTGTGCGGCTCCTTTTCGCCCAGAATGAAGCCCACGTGGTCGGCCACGCGCATGGCGGGCATGGACGAATCCACGCACAAGAGCACGTTCCTGCGCTCCTGCTCGTCGGGCCTGCGGCAGATCCAGATGGGAAAAGTCAGGTCGTTCCACAAAATCTTGTGGCTCACGCTGTCCTGCACCAGTTCCTCGAACCAGGAGAGCCCCCGGCGACCGAGCACCACGGCGTCGTAAAGACCCCTGTGGGCCTCGTGGATGATCTCGTGCACCGTGCCGAGCTTGGAGTGGACCACCTTCTTGCTGACCTTGTCCGGGTCGCAGGCCCGGTACGTCAGCCATTCCCAGGCCTTTTCCAGCGCCTCGTGGCTGTGGGCCTTCTTGGCCTCCTCCATCTCGGCCAGAGCCGCCTGCTCGGGCTCTCGCGTCTCGTCGAAGGTCCACGAGGCCGGGCGGGGGGCCACGTAGAGGAGTGTGATGCGCAGATCGCAGAACTGCGTGAAGAAGTTCTTCACGAAGCGCAGGTTATATGAGGCTGCGCGGTCTCCCGAGACCGCGAGGAGAAGATGCTTTTCCATTATGGCTCCCGGCAATAGAAGCGAATATGGCAGTAGCAGACAATTTTATCAAGCGGACCGGGCCACGGCCACGGGAAAAGCCGTGCCTGCGGCGTCGCATCGCGCCTTGTCCGGCGGGGAGTTCGGCCCGGATGCCCCCGAGGAGTTGACGGCGACGGGGGAATGGCGGAAAGTCCATCGCCATGACAGACGACGCCGCCACCCCCACCCTGCCCGACCCGGACGTCTTCCCCGTGCCCATGCCCCTGTCCGTGATCCTGGGCGTGCTGCTCCTGGCCCTGCTCGCGGCCGGGCTCACGGCCTGGTTCTTCAAGGGCCACATGTTCATGGCCGGATCGGTGATGATCGTCATCTTCACGCCCATCCTGTCCATCGCCTGGTACGCGCTGTACATGAAGCCCAAGGACACGCGCATCCTGGTGGGGGACGGCACGCTCGTGGTGGAGGCCCCGCCCTACTTCACGGCCACCTTCCAGGCCGGGTCCATCCGCAAGGCCTACCGCTGCCGCCTGGACCAGGAGGAGCACCTCGCCGGGCTGACCAAGGATTCCGGCGTTTCCTCCGGCCCCTACCGGGCAGGGATATTCAAAGGCAAGGGCCGCGAGACGGTCATCGTCTGCCGCCGAAAGGATCTCGTTTGCCTGGTCACGGACGAACGCCTCGTGGCGCTCGGCCCGCGCGACCCCGAAGCCCTGGCCGCCGCCATCGAGCGCCGCCTGGGCGTCAAAGTGGAATAGGGCATGAAACGCATCCTCCTCGCGGCCGCGCCGCCCGACGCCGCGCGCGTGGTGCGGGAAGCCTTTGGCGGCGAGGCCCAGGTGACCCAGGTTTTGGACTGGCCATCCTTGCGCGACAAGGCCGCGCAGGGGGCCTACGATGTCATCCTGGCCGACGTCTCGTGCCTGGGCGCGGCGCCGGGCAAGCTGCCCGGCGAGTACCGCGAGGCCCTGCGCGCCCTGTGGGCCAAGAATCCTCAGGCCGAAATCATCGTCCTTGCGCCGCCCGCGCAGGTGCGCGAGGCCGTGGGCCTGGTCAAGGCCGGGGCCGGAAACTACCTGACCTACCCCCTCGTCAAGGACGAACTGCTCTACGTCCTGGAGAGTCTGTCGCTCTCGCGCAAGGTGGAGAACGAACTCTCCTATTTCCGCGACGAGTTCGTGACCGGCGAAACGCGGCGCGTGGCGCGCATGGACAGCCCGGCCATGCAGAGCGTCTACGAGAAGGTCAAGCTCGTGGCGGCCTCCGGGGCCACGGTGCTGCTCATGGGCGAGACGGGCACGGGCAAGGGCGTGGTGGCGCGGCTCATCCACTCGCTCTCCGAGCGGCGCGAGGGGCCGTTTATCGGCGTGCACTGCGGCGCGATCCCGGACACGCTGATCGAGTCCGAACTGTTCGGCCACGAGAAGGGCGCCTTCACTGGCGCGGCCAAGCGCCGCCTGGGCAAGTTCGAGTTGGCCGCCGGAGGCACGATCTTTCTCGACGAGATCGGCACCATCGGCCCGGCCGTGCAGATCAAGCTCCTGCAGGTGGTGCAGGAGAAGACCTTCTCGCGCCTTGGCGGCGAGGCCGAACTCAAGGCCGACGCGCGGCTCATCGCGGCCACCAACATCGACCTGCGCGGGCTCGTGGAGCGCGGCGACTTCCGCAAGGATCTCTATTACCGGCTGAACGTCTTCCCCATCGAGATACCGCCCCTGCGCGAGCGGCCCGAGGATATCGCCACCCTGGCCGAGCATTTCCTGGAGCGGCTGGCCCGCACCTATCTCAAGGACGTGCAGGGCTACGACCCCGTGGTGCTCGACGCCCTGACCCGCTACGATTGGCCTGGCAACGTGCGCGAACTGGAGAACCTGGTGGAGCGCGCCTTCATCCTGGAGACCTCGCACGTCCTGACCCCGGCCAGCTTTCCGGCCGAACTTTTCGACCGGCCGCACCCGGCCGCGGCCATCCCCCTGGACACCAGCCTGCCCCTGGCCAAGGCGCGGCGCATGGCCGTGGACAACCTGGAGCACGCCTACCTGAGCGAACTCTTGCGCGCCAACCGGGGCGCGGTGGGCCGCACGGCCAAGGATGCGGGCGTGACCGAACGGCAATTGAGAAATCTCATGACCCGCCACGGTCTGCGCAAGGAAGATTTTCGCGCCGAAAGCGGAAGTGAAGATTCCGCATGACATGTCACCGGAAATTTTGATTCCGGTGACTGTTGTCTTATGTAAATAATCTGCAATCCCAATGCAATATGGCGCAAGATGGGCGCGGCTGAACACCCTGGATTGTCATTTCAAGGTCGGCTCGGCGTGCTTTCCGCGATCCTCATTATCGCCTGATCGGAACTTTCGTTTCCGGGCACCTCTCTTTCTTCTTGGAAAACATGAATAAAATCGATGCCATGGATCATGGCACAGCGGTTGCTCTGCGTTTTCGAGCCGCATGTGCGGTCTGCACGGACCAAGGAGAAGAACGAACCATGCCCTCCCCCTTCCTCTCGCGGGCTCTTGCCAGACAGGCCAAAGGCGCGATCCTGTGCGCCATCGCGGCGCTGGCCCTGACCATGCTCACGGCCCCCGACGTGGCGCGGGCCGAGGACGGCCGCGTCACGGGCTATGTGTTCGAAGCCGACCGGACCGTGTTCCTGGAAGGCGACGACGGCGCGCTGTACGTCCTGAAGGGCAAGAACCTGAAGGCCTTCCACGACGCCTACGTGAGCGTCGCCGGAACCCTGCGCGTCACCAGCCAGGGCGAGTACGAGTTGACCGTCTCCTCCATCGACAACGCCACCCCGCCGAGCGACCTCTTTGTCGAGGAACAGCCCCAGACCGTGGCCCATGGCGTCCAATAACGCTTTGGCAACCGCAACGGCGCGCGGCACAACCGTCCGCGCGCGACAAGGAGCGAACGTGACCCAGGCCAGCGAAGCCGCCGAGCAGTCGGCCGCGCCCATCGAACCTCCGTCGTCACCCCTCTCCCTCGCGTTCTCGCGGCGGGGCCGTCCAACTCCGTTTGGCGCGCAGACGCGCAAGCCTCCGGTCATGGTCGTGGACGCGGCCAGGGAGGCGTTTTATTCCACCCATTTCCCCAACTCCACCGCAGAGCAATGGACCGACTGGCGCTGGCAGATCAGGAACCGCCTGACGAGCGTGGCCCAGATATCCCGCGTCATCGCGCTCAGTCCCGACGAACTGATGGCCCTAAGCGCCAAGGGCGGACGCCTGCCCGTGGCCGTGACGCCGTACTATCTTTCCCTATTCGCCGCGCAAGGGCCTCAAAGCCCCCTGCGCCGCACCATGATTCCCTCCATGGCCGAATTCACGCCTTCCGAATGCGAGGCCGCCGACCCCCTGGGCGAGGAGGACGACTCCCCCGTGCCTGGGCTCGTGCACCGCTATCCGGACCGCGCCCTGTTCCTGGCCACGGACTTCTGCTCGGCCTACTGCCGCTACTGCACCCGCTCGCGGCGTGTGGGCAAGGGCCCCTCGCGCATGCCCGCGGCCCATGTCTGGGAGCAGGCCCTGGCCTACATCGCCCGCACCCCGGCCATCCGCGACGTCATCGTCTCGGGCGGCGATCCGCTCACGCTCTCCGACCGCGCCATCGAGCACATCCTCTCGCGGCTGCGTGCCATCCCGCACGTTGAGGTCATCCGCCTGGGCACCAAGACCCCGATGGTCCTGCCGCAGCGCATAACCCCCGCGCTGGTGAAGATCCTCAAACGCTACCACCCGCTGTGGATGAGCGTGCACTGCACCCACCCCGACGAGTTGACCCCGGAGTCGGCCCAGGCCTTCGCCAGGCTGGCCGACGCGGGCATCCCGCTGGGCAGCCAGACCGTGCTCCTGTCGGGCGTCAACGACTCTCCGGCGGCCATGGTGCCGCTCATGCGCGGCCTGATGAAGAACCGCGTGCGGCCCTACTACCTGTACCAGTGCGACCAGGTGCGCGGCGCGGGCCATTTCCGCGCGCCCCTGGCCACGGGCGTGGAGATCATCCGCTCCCTGCGCGGCCACACCTCGGGCTACGCCGTGCCGCAGCTCGTGGTGGACCTGCCCGGCGGCGGCGGCAAGGCCCCGGTGCTGCCCGAATACCTCGCCGGCGTCTCGGGCGACGACTTGGTCTTCGTGAACTACGAGGGCCGGACCTTCCTTTCCCGCGACCCGGCCACGGCCGCGCTCATGCGCGGTCACGCAGAGGCCTGAGCCATGCGCGTCGGCATCACCTACGACCTGAAGGAAGCCTATCTCGCCCAGGGGTACACCCCGGAGGAGGTGGCCGAATTCGACTGCCCCGAGACCATCCAGGCCATCGAAGAGGCCCTATGGGCCATGGGCTGCGAGACCGATCCCATCGGCACGGTGCGCGATCTGGTGCGGCGTCTGGCCCTTGGCGAGCGCTGGGATCTGGTCTTCAACATCGCGGAGGGGCTTTCGGGCTTCGCGCGCGAGTCCCAGATTCCGGCCCTTCTGGAGGCCTACGCCATTCCCTGCGTCTTCTCCGATCCGCTTGTCCTCTCCCTGTGCCTGCACAAGGCCATGACCAAGCGCGTGCTGAAAAGCGCGGGCGTGCCCACCCCGGACTTCGCCGTGATCGAGCGGCCCGGCCAGGCGGCCGCGGTGTCGCTGGCTTGGCCGCTGTTCGCCAAGCCCGTTGCCGAGGGCACGAGCAAGGGCGTCTCGGCCCGCTCGTTGTGTCGCACGCCCGAGGAGCTTTTGGCCGTGTGCGACGAGCTTTTGGCCGCGCACAGGCAGCCCGTGCTCGTGGAGCGCTACCTGCCGGGCCGCGAGTTCACCGTGGGCATCATGGGCAGCGGCGAGGAGGCGAAAAGCCTTGGCGTGATGGAGGTTTTGCTGACCGAAAACGCCGAGGCCGGGGCCTACTCCCTCGAAAACAAGTGGCTCTACGAGGATCGCGTGAAATACCGCCTCGTGGACGACCAGGCGGCCCGCGACGCGGCCCGCGTCTCTTTGGACGCCTGGCGCGCGCTCTCCTGCCGCGACGGCGGCCGCGTGGACGTGCGTCTGAACGAGCACGGCCAGGCCGAGGTCATCGAGATCAATCCCCTGCCGGGGCTCAACCCCGACTACTCGGATCTGCCCATCCTCTGCCGCCTGGCGGGCATGCCCTACCAGGAACTCATCGCGGGCATCGTGCGCTCGGCCTGCGCGCGCGCGGGGCTCTCGCTGGACGCGCCCAAGGCGCGACGGCCCGTGCGCCGGGCCGCCATCTGAGCGCCCGGGCCATGCGCGTCGCCCTGCTGACAAGCCGCCTCGCCCCGGACAGCCCGGCCGACGACCTGGATTCCCTGGTCCAGGCCGAGGCCGTGGGCGAGGCGCTGCGCTCCCTGGGCCATGCGACCGTGAACGTCTCGGCGGACCTTGATCTTTCGCGCCTTCTGGCCGAGATCAAGGCCGCGCGCGTGGACGCGGTCTTCAACCTGGCCGAGACGCTCATGGGCACGGACGCGCTGGCCCATGTCGTGCCCGACGTGCTCGCGCGCGCGGGCGTCGCCTGCACCGGCTCGGGCGGGACCGCGCTCGTCCTGAGCAACGACAAGCCCTTGGCCAAGCGGCTCCTGGCCGCGCGGGGCATCCCCACCCCGGCCTGGGCCGAGGTCTGGTCCGAAACCGGGGCCGCGTCCCGGACGAACGCCACGGACTTGCTGACAACCCCCTTTTCCCAGGCTGCTCAAAAAGGCCCAGATGCAAGGCGCACAAAAAGTTCAAGGCCGACGCGTAGTCCAGCTACGCGAGGGCTTGAACTTTTCACGGCAACGCAGCAGATGGGACTTTTTCAGCAGCCTGCCCGGTTCGCTCCCGGACCCTACATCATCAAACCCTGCCGCGAGCACGCCTCCAAGGGCATCGGCCAGGATTCCGTGGTCGAGGCGGCAAGCCCCGCCGATCTGGCTGAAGCGCTCGCCAAAGCGCACGCGCGCCAAGGGCTGGACCTGTTCGCCGAGGCCTACGTGGAGGGCCGTGAGTTCGCCGTCTCGCTGCTCGCGGACGAGGACGGCCTGCCGCGCGCCTTGCCCCCGGCCGAAATGCGCTTTTCGGGCCAGTGGCGGCGGACTATCCTGACCTACGACGCCAAATGGAATCCCGAGTGCCCGGAGTACGGGCTCTCCACGCGCGCCTTCGACCTTTCGCCCGAGGACGCCGGGCTGACCTCGACGCTCTCGGCCCTCGCCCTGGCCTGCTGGCGGGCCTTCGGCCTTTCGGGCTACGCGCGGGTGGATTTTCGCGTGGACAAGAACGGCGCGCCGTGGGTCATCGACATCAACGCCAACCCCTGCCTCGCGCCGGACGCCGGATTCGCGGCGGCCTGCGAACAGGCCGGGATACCGTACGGACGGGCCGTGGAACGCATCCTTTCGGCCGCCGTGCGTACACGGAACACACATGCCTAGTCTCACGCTCCGCGATAAGGCCAGGCCCGACGACGTCGAGGCTGTGGCCCGCATCCTCGCGACCGCCAACGCCTTCACCCCGGCCGAGATCGACGTGGCCCGCGAACTCGTGCAGGAGAACTTGGCCAAGGGCGCGGCCGCCTCGGGTTACCACCTGCTCTTCGCCGAGGCGGAGGGGGAGGTGCGCGGCTATGTCTGTTACGGCCCGGACGCATGCAGCGACGGGGCCTGTCACCTCTACTGGATAGCCGTGGACGCGGCCGCGCGCGGCCAGGGGCTGGCCCGCCGCCTGCTCGACGCGGCCTGCGAGGCCATCCGCCTGGCGGGCGGCAGAAAGCTCTACGCCGAGACCTCGTCCACCGAGCCTTACGCGGCCGCGCGCGGCTTCTACGAGCACAGCGGCTTCACGTGCGAGGCTAGGCTCGCCGAGTTCTACCGTCCCGGCGACGACAAGCTCATTTACGTGCGGTCCCTGATGCGCTAGTCAAGGGGCGATACCGGAGGAGCCATGGGCCTTGTCCGCCTCTTCCTCGCCCTCGCCGTATATTTCTCGCACGACCCGTTCTGCGGGGTGCGGCTTCTTCCGGGCGGCGTGGCGGTTCAGGCTTTCTTCGTCATTTCGGGCTTCTACATGGCGCTCATCCTGCGCGAGAAGTACGCAGGCGCGCCGCTCTCCCTGTTCTACGGCAACCGCGCCCTGCGCCTTGCCCCCACCTACTTCCTGGTCCTGGCCTGCTCCGCGGCGGCCCTGCATTTTCTTTCCGCCGCGCCCCTGGCGGGGCCGAGGGATTTCGGCGCGGCCATGTCCGGCCCGGCCTGGCCAATGATCGCCTGGAGCAATCTGCTGCTGTGGGGCGACGAGTTGCTCTTCCTCTTCGCCCTGGACCCCGCGAGCGGGACGTTTCGTTTCGCGCCGGGCGGCGACGTGACCGGGGCCTACGTCTTCCTGCTCGTGCCCCAGGCATGGTCGCTGTCCATGGAGATGAGCTTCTACCTGCTCGCGCCGTTCCTCGTCCGGATGCGGGCGCGCACGCTCGTGGCGATTGTCCTGGCAAGCCTCGCGCTGCGCGCGGGGCTGCTTTTCGCCACGCCCGGCGCGGAGCTTCTGGCGCGCAAGATATTCTTCTCGGAGATGTGGCTCTTCCTTCTGGGCATGCTCGCCTATGAAGTCCACGTCGCGAACAGGGCGCGGGCCGCCGCGAAAAGCCTCGGGCTCGCGCTGTTCTTCGGGGCCATGGCCCTGGCGGCGCTCTTCTCGGGCCTGCCGCCGGTTCTCAAGACGCCGCTGTGGGCCGCCTGCTTCGCCCTGGCCGTGCCGCACGCCTTTCGCCTGAGCGCCGCAAACCGCCTGGACCGCTTCCTGGGCGACCTCTCCTATCCCTTCTACATCGTGCACTTTCTGGTGATTTCGCTCGTCTCGCGGCTGGCGGACGAGCCTTGGGGCGGCACGGCCCTGGCGCTTTCGCTGGCCGCCGCCGTGTTGCTGCACCTGGCGCTGGAGCGGCCCATCGACCGCTGGCGGCAGGCGCGCGCCGCGCGCGGCGCGGCCGAGGCGGGAGCGTCGCGGCTGCCGGACGCGGCGGTCTCCGCGCCCATTCCCTGAGATTTTATTTGCCGCAGGAATCCGAAGCGGCGTCCTCGGCCTCGGGCGAGCCGTTGGCCTCGTTCAAGAGCCGCGCGCAGCGGTATTTGCGGTAGAGAACGAAGCCCCACAGGGTGGTGGCCACGAAGAGCACGCTGGCGATGCCGATGCGCAGCCCCGGGTCCACGCGCACGCCCTTGCCGATGAGGGCGAAGATGAGGGTCTGGGGCAGGTAGCCGATGGCCGAGCCGAGCAGGTAGGGCGCGAGGCGGATGGAAGTCAGCCCGGCCAGCAGGTTGGTGATGGTGTTGTTGCCCACGGGCATGAGCCGGATGAGCATGGTCATGGTCACGGGGTTCGTGTTCACGAACTCCTCGAAGGCCTTGATGCGCCGGCCGAAGCGCTTGCGCACCAGCTCGCGGCCCAAAAAGCGCGCGTAGAGAAAGGAGATGGCGCAGCCGAGCACCGTGCCGAGCGCGGCCAGGGCCGTGCCCCAGACCACGCCGAAGACGTAGCCGCCGATGAAGGCCGGAATCTGACGCGGCAGGGCCACGGCCGTGAGCAGCCCGGTGCCGACCACGAAGGCGAGCCAGCCAAGCGCACCCAGGCTGTCGAGGTGGGCCGCGATCACGTGGCGGTCGAGGGTCTGGTCGAGCTTGGCCGCGTGCAGGGCCACGCCCGCGGCGGACATGGTGGCGATGAGCAGAAGTCCCTTGAGCACGGCGCGCAAACGGCGCTTGGGCGGGATATCCGGGGTCTCGCAGGGCGCGGCGGGCGTGCGCGAGGGGTCGCGCGTCGGTGCGGCCGCGTCCGGCCCTTGCTCGTGCCCGGAACGCGAATCAGCGGCCATGGGAAATCAGCCCTGTTCCTTGATCTGGTAGGCGATGAAGCGCGAGCGCAGCCAGCGCACGCCCAGAAGGTCCATGCCGCCCTGCACGGCCCTGTCCAGGGTGCCGTACTTGGAGACGCCCGCGTTTCTCGGGCGGTGGTTCACGGGCATTTCGGCCACGCGCGCGCCCTGCCAGAGCATCAGGTTGGGGAAAAAGCGGTGCATGCCCTTGAAGGGGGGCATGCGGCGGGCCATGTCGGCGCGCATGATCTTCAGCGAGCAGCCCGTGTCGGTCACGGTCTTGCCGGTCAGGCGCGTGCGCACGGCGTTGCCGAACTTGGAGGAGATGCGCTTGACGAACGTGTCGCGGCGCTTGGCGCGCAGGCCGCAGGCCATGTCCAGCCCCTCGCGCTCGAACAGGCCGAGCAGGGCCGGGATGTCGGCGGGGTCGTTTTGCAGGTCCGCGTCCATGGTCACCACCAGATCGTTACGCGCGGCCGCGAACCCGGCCACGAAGGCGGCGGACTGGCCCCGGTTGGCCACGAAGGCGAGGTAGCGCACGCGGGGGTCGGCGTCGGCCAGTTCGCGGAGCACGGCAAGGCTTTGGTCCGTGGAGCCGTCGTCCACGAACACGGCCTCCCATTCGCGGCCGAGCGGGGTGAGCGCGGCGCGGATCTGCTCCATCAGGGGGCGCAGATTGGCCTCTTCATTGTAGACCGGGACGACGACGGAAAGCGAGTGGCTGTGCTGCATGACCGGGATTGTCTAAACCCCGTGCGAGAAAATGTAAAGCCGGGGGTTGACACCCACCGCCCAGGTGGGTACATACACCTTCCTTCGTGACGCGGGGTGGAGCAGTACGGTAGCTCGTCGGGCTCATAACCCGAAGGTCGTCGGTTCAAATCCGGCCCCCGCTACCAAAGAAATCGAGGGCTTGCAGGAGAAATCCTGCAAGCCCTTTTTCTTTTGCAGCAGTGCCGCAGGCGGTGTTTTTGGAAAGAAGGTGCTCTCGGGCGGTCTGCTAAACGGCCAGGAAGCGCCGGGCGTGGACGCCCAGGGCGGCGGCCAGCTTGCGGGCCTTCTGCTCGCCGAGGCTCCGCTTGCCGTGCTCCATCTCGGAAATATGCCGCCGGGGGGATGCCGGTCTTCCCGGCAAGCTCCGCCTGCGTCATGCCCTCCCTATACCGCGCACCGGCAAGAAAGACGCCGGGCAATTCCTCGTCGGAACAGCCCAGGGTCTCGCGCCAGGGCATGGGCTTTTCCCCTTCGGTGAATCCGAGCGCCAGCATGGCCGCGCGGGCCTCTTCCATCTTGCCCTCGCTCATCCTACGCCGTAAGGGAGGCCCCGGTGTCGATCCGGGAGACCCGTTTCCAGTCGTCCTGGCTGTTCCCGGCCTGCCCGCGCCAGCATCGCATTTCTTCCCAAACGCATTGCCATGAATTCTCCATCTGGGGTATAGTTGGTGATAGTCCCCCATTTTCAGCAAAGGAGTCGGTCATGGCAGAGAACATTTTCAACGGCGTCAACGTGGACGCCCTGGTGCAAACAATTGAGGCCGTGAAGAAAGACCCGCAGATCGGCGAGTTCAAATTCCGCGTCAGGAACACATGGCAGGACGGCACGCTGAACCGCGCCACGGTCAAGGGATTCTACGGAGCAAAGGAGGAACACCCCGACCGTGCCGGACGGCTGGAGTACGACATCGACGAGCCGCCCGTGCTGATGGGCAATGACCGGGGCCCAAACCCGGTGGAGTACCTGCTCGTCGGGCTTTCCGGCTGCGTCACGACCTCGCTGGTGGCGCATGCCGCGGCGCGGGGCATAAAGCTCAACTCCGTCGCCTCAGAACTCGAAGGCGACATCGACCTGCGCGGCTTCATGGACATCGACCCCAACGTACCCGTGGGCTACAAGGAAATCCGCATCACCTTCGCCATCGACGCCGACGCCACCAGGGACCAGATCGAGGAGTTGGCCGAGTTCGCCAAGAACCACTCGCCCGTGGCGGGAACGATCATGAACGCCACGCCGGTCACGGTGAAGGTCAAGAAGGCGTAGGAAAATCGGGGAGGGGCCAGCCCGCCCTACTCGGGCCGCGCCGGGCGGGGCGCCGATGCTTCGGGCAGGTGGATGCGGATCGTGGTCGTGTCGTGCTCGTCGGAAACGTCGGCTTCCACGCTCCCGCCCTGCACCTCGATCATCCGGCGCGCCGAATAGGCCCCAAGGCCCGTACCGCCATTCTTGCCGAAGGTCACGTACTTGCCGAAGAACCTGTCCCTGATCTGCCTGGGGATGACGCCCGCATTGCGTATCGCGATGTCGCAGCCGTGGCCGCTCGTGATGCTCACCTCCACCGGTCGGTCCCTGGATGACGCCTCGATGGCATTGGTGATCAGGTTCATGAGCGCGGACCTGAGCAGGTGACGCGAACCGAGGGTCGTGCATCCCCCTCCGTCCCGGTGACTTGGGCAGTGCACGCGCACCTCCACCCGCGAATCGAACCGGGGAAAGGCGAAAGACATCTCCTCCAGGACCTCGGCCACGGTCCGCGCGCAGTCCAGCGGCTCGGGCGTGAACTCGAAGCGGCCGGTCTCGATGCGGAACAGGTTCAGGGAGGTGTCGATCAATTCGATCATCTGCCGCCCCGAAGACTCGACCGCGCCCAGCGCCTTGGCGAGGTCGCCCTCGCTCAGGTCGCCTTCGCGGATGAGCCGGACGGCGGAAATCGCGTTGATGGCGGGCTTTCGCAAGTCGTGCTGCACGATGCGCTCGATCTCCTGGCGCATGAGTTCCGCGCGCTTCAGGTCGTCGATGTCGATGTGCGTGCCGACCATGCGGCTGGGCCGCCCCGCGGCGTCGCGCTCCACGGTCTTGCCCCGGCCCACGACCCAGCGCCAGCCGCCCTCCTTGGTGCGCAATCTGAATTCCACGCGAAAGCGGCCCTCGCCCCGGTTCATCTCCTCGCTCACCCGCGCCACGGCCTGAACGCGATCCTCGGGATGCAGCATCTGCTCCCACATCTCGCGGCTCATGGGAAACTCGCCCGGCTCGTAGCCAAGCATGGTGTAGCAGCGGTCGTTCCAGTAGACACGGCCGGTGGAGATGTCCCAGTCCCACAGGCCGTCGCGCGTGGCCTCCAGCGCCAGGCGCAGCCGCTCCTCGCTTTGCCGCAGCGAGATCAGGGCCTGGGCGCGCTCCCTGTTGAGCAGGGCCAGGGCGAGCTGGTCCGCAAGCTGGCAGGCGAAGGCGATTTCGTCCACTTCCCAGACGTGCGGCCTGTTCACGTGCTCCAGACAAATCACGCCCATGACCCGGCCCGAGGTGCGGATCGCCGCGTCGAGCATGGCGGTAATGCCGTTGGGCTTGATGTAGTTTTCGGCGTATCCGGAAGTGCGCGGGTCGCTCAGCGGCTCCGAGGTCATCATGTAGCGACTGGTCGCCAGGGCCTCGAACTCGCCGAGGAACTGGTCGCGGCCAAGCCGCAGGCCGCAGTGGTCGTTTCCCGTGGAGAGCATGAACAAATTGATGCAGGAAAGCGTCTGCTCGTCGTTTTCGAGCAGCCAGACGCTCGCGCGCTCCACGCCAAGGGCACGGGCCGCCTCCCGCATCATGTCGGCGGCGAGCCGCTCCACGTCGCCCTCGGCCAGATGCTTGCTCAAGGCGAAATCATACACGACCCGTTGCAGATCCGAACGCATGACCAATCCCCCCGAATGAATCGCGCCCATGTTACCAGATAGTGAATTAGCAAAGAATTATGCGCAAGTGTAGTTTTTTCGCTGACCACGGACTGGGCGGTTCCGGGACGGGCGGACGGCGATGCAGGGAACGGACTTTGCACCTGTCGCTCCCACCCACTTGTACTGCCCAGGCCGCATGCCCCGCGCGACCGCCCACCTCATCCAAGCAAGTTGTTGACAACAACAAGCTGGACCGCATGCCCGCACGCAGCACTTCGCCCGGCAGCGGCCGCAATGCCAGAAGCTTGAAAATCATCCGTTGAATGGCTGAAAATCGTCCACAAAATGGCTGAATTTCAGCCATCCGGTGGATGATTTTCACCTCCTCCATGATTCCAAAAACCTTTAATTATTCATTATTTCATGTTATCCCCGGACAAATCGCCCCGATTTCCTCACACTCCTCCTCCCTTGACACACGCCCCGATTCCGGACTACCCAGTCGATACATCAACAACCATTGATACGGAATATGTCGATAGTTCAATTCAGCAAGGCGCTCGCCGACGGAACACGGGCCCGGCTCATGGCCGTTTTAGCGCGGCACGAACTGAACGTGCGCGAGTTGACCGAGGCGCTCAGGCTGCCGCAGTCCAGCGTCTCGCACCACCTGCGCATCCTCGCCGAGGCTGGGCTGGCCGAGGCCAGGCGCGACGGCCTGTGGGCCTTCTACCGCGCTACGGCAAGTGGTCCGGCCGCCGAGTACCTGCGCTGCCTCGCGCCCTTTCTCGACGCCCCGGATTTCGCCACGGACCTCGGCGCCGCGGCCCGCGTACTGGCCGCCCGGCGCGAGGCCGCGCGCCGCTTCTTCGACGCCCACGCCCCGGATTGGCCCGCCATGCTGCGCTCCGTGCTCGGCGACACCGACCTTGCCCGCGCCGTGCGCGAGCGCCTGCCCGCCTGCACGGACGGCGCGGGGCAACCACGGCCCTGCGCCACGGCCGCGGACCTCGGCTGCGGCGCGGGGCAGCTTCTGCCGGTGCTGCACGAGCGCGCCGAGAATGTCATCGGCGTGGACCACTCCCGGGCCATGCTCGCGCGCGCCCGCGAGACGCTTGGCGACGCGCCGTGGGCTTCGCTGCGCGTGGGCGAGCTCGAACACCTGCCGCTGCGCGACGCCGAGGCCGACCTGGCGCTCGTCTGCATGGCCCTGCACCACCTGCCCGAACCGCCCCTGGGCGTGGCCGAGGCCGCGCGCGTGCTCGCGCCCGGCGGGCATCTGCTCATCGCAGACTTCGACAAGCACGGAGACGAGACGCTGCGCGAACGGCACGGCGACCACTGGCTCGGCTTCTCGCGCGCCGAGCTGGCCGCCTTCTGCGAGGCGTCAGGACTTTTCATCGCCGCCGAGGACACCCTCGCGCTGCCCGGCGGCCTCACGCTTCGCTTCATGACCGCGCGAAAACCCTGAAATCACCATTCCCAAGGAGGAAGCCCATGACACTGCAAGCCATCGACCTTTCCCTGCCCCACAAGGTCAAGGACCTGAGCCTGGCCGACTGGGGCCGCAAGGAACTCGACCTGGCCGAGAACGAGATGCCGGGCCTGATGGCCCTGCGCGCCAAGTACGGTCCGCAACAGCCCCTCAAGGGCCTGAAGATCATGGGCTCGCTGCACATGACCATCCAGACCGCCATGCTCATCGAGACCCTGACCGCGCTCGGGGCCGACGTGCGCTGGTGCTCCTGCAACATCTTCTCGACCCAGGACCACGCCGCCGCAGCCATCGCCAAGGCCGGATCGGCCGCCGTCTTCGCCTGGAAGGGCATGAACCTGGACGAGTACTGGTGGTGCACCGAGATGGCCCTGACCTGGCCCGATGGTTCCGGCCCTGACCTGATCGTGGACGACGGCGGCGACGCCACGCTCATGATCCACCTGGGCGTGAAGGCTGAGAAGAACCCGGCCGTGCTGAACGAGAGCGGCGATTCGCAGGACTTCGTCACGCTGGTCAAGCGCCTCAAGCACATCCTGGAAACCGACCACGGCAAGTGGACCCGCTTCGCCGCCAATATCCGTGGCGTGTCCGAGGAAACGACCACCGGCGTGCACCGCCTGTACCACATGCAGGAGCAGGGCGAACTGCTCTTCCCGGCCATCAACGTCAACGACGCCGTGACCAAGTCCAAGTTCGACAACCTCTACGGCTGCCGCGAGTCGCTCCTGGACGGCATCAAGCGCGCCACGGACGTGATGATCGCGGGCAAGGTGGCCATGGTCTGCGGCTACGGCGACGTGGGCAAGGGCTGCGCCCAGTCCCTGCGCGGCTTCGGAGCGCGCGTGCTGATCGCCGAGATCGACCCCATCTGCGCGCTGCAGGCCTGCATGGAAGGCTATCAGGTGACGACCGTTGAGGACTGCCTGCCCGAGTGCGACATCTTCGTCACGGCCACGGGCAACTGCAAGGTGCTGCGCGGCTCGCACATCGAAGGCATGAAGAACGAGGCCATCATCTGCAACATCGGCCATTTCGACAACGAGATCGAGATGGAATACCTTGAGAAGTCGCCCGATTGGACGCGCACCGAGGTCAAGCCCCAGGTGGACAAGTGGACCAACGCGAAGACCGGCAGGTCCGTGGTCGTGCTCGCCGAGGGCCGCCTCGTGAACCTGGGCTGCGCCACGGGCCACCCGAGCTTCGTCATGTCCGCCTCGTTCACCAACCAGGTACTGGCCCAGATCGAACTGGCCACCAAGAGCTTCGAGCCCAAGGTCATGGTCCTGCCCAAGCACCTCGACGAGGAAGTGGCGCGGCTGCACCTGGACCGCCTGGGCGCGAAGCTGACCGTGCTCTCGCCCGACCAAGCCTGCTACATCGGCGTGGACGTCAAAGGACCCTACAAGTCCGAGCACTACCGCTACTAGCAGACCGGTGAAGTGCCCCGGAGGAGGCGCTGCCTCCTCCGAACCTCCTCCGCCAGGGGCATGATGCCCCTGGACCCCGCGATTCGCTTCGAAGCCATCACTGACAAAGCCGACGCCGGTGCGGCGGCGATGCCCGCTCCGGAACCATGCTTTCCCGAAACCGTCGCAGACGGTTTCGGGAATCGCAGGGGGTTCGGGGGAGATCATCTCCCCCGACGGGTGCGGGGCGCTGCCCCGCAAGGCCGACAAAAGAGCTTGATTCCAACCTCTCAATAATGGAACCTGCGCTTTCGCTGCAACGCAGCCAGCGCGGGTTTTTCACGGCCCGCGCACACAAAAATAAAGAGCGAGAGCACACGCAATGAAGCCATCCTGCCGCACCAGCGAGCTGACGTCGTTCATGGTCATGGACGTGCTCGAAGCCGCCCAGGCCATGGAGGCCAGGGGCGAGCACGTCATCCATCTGGAAATCGGCGAGCCCGACTTCGACACGCCCGAGCCCGTAAGCCGAGCGGCCATCAGGGCCATCGAGGAAGGCCGCACGCATTATACCCATTCACTCGGCCTGCGCGAGCTGCGCGAGGCCATCGCGGCCGACTACAAAAGCCGCTACGGGGTGGACGTCTCGCCCGACCGCATCCTGGTCACGGCCGGCACCTCGCCCGCCATGCTGCTCCTCTTCGCGGCCATCCTCGAACGCGGCGACGAGGTCGTCGTCTCCGACCCCTGCTACGCCTGCTACCGCAACTTCATCCGCTTCGTGGACGGCGTGTCCGTGGACGTGCCCGTGGGGCCTGAGAACGGCTTCCAGCTCACGGCCGAGGCCGTGGCCAAACGCCTCACGCCGCGCACCCGCGCCATCCTCGTCAACTCGCCCGCCAACCCCACGGGCACCCTGCTCTCGGCCGAGAATATGCAGGGCCTGGCCGATCTGTGCGGCGAGAGCGGGCCGCTCATCGTCTCGGACGAGATCTACCACGGCCTGGTCTACGAGGGCCGCGAGCGCTGCATCCTGGAGTTCACGGACCGCGCCTTCGCACTCGGCGGCTTCTCCAAGCTCTACGCCATGACCGGCTGGCGGCTGGGCTGGCTGGTGGCGCCCGAGGCCTACATGGACTGTCTGCGCAAGGCGGCCCAGAACCTGTTCATCAGCGCGGGCTCCGTGGCCCAGTGGGCGGGCATCGCCGCGCTCACCCAGTGCGCGGACCACGTCGAGCGCATGCGCGCCGTCTATGACGAGCGCCGCCGCTTCATGCTCAAGCGGCTGCGCGAGATCGGCTTCACCGTGGCCTTCGAACCCACGGGCGCGTTCTACGTGCTGGCCGACGCACGCGCCTTCACGAATGACTCTTTGGCCTTCGCCTTTGAGCTCCTGGCCGAGGCGCGCGTGGGCGTGACGCCGGGCGTGGACTTCGGCCCCGGCGGTGAGGGTTTCATCCGCTTTTCCTACGCCAACTCCATCGAAAACATCGCCGAGGGCATGAACAGGCTCGAACGCTATCTCAAGGAACGCGGCTCCCGGCCCTGAAGCGCCCGCGCCACAGAAGCAATCGGCTTTTTTCGCCACGATCTGGCCTTTCCCCCGCAATGGGAGTATGAACCAAAGAAGTCCCTGCTGGGACTTCTGGGGGATCGCGGCATGGCCGAAAGTGAAACGACCGCGCATGCACCATTGCTCGTGGTCGCGGGGGAGGATACCCGGCGCGAACTGGCCGACGCCCTGACCAGGGCCGGACGCGAGGTGGTGGGATTGTCTTCGGCCGACGAGGCCGTAGCCGCCGCCGCGAAGAAAGCCTTCGCCGCGGCCTTCGTGGCCGTACGCCACCTGGGCGGCAGCGGCTTCGAGGTCGCCGAGCGGCTTCGCGCCATCGCTCCCGCCATTGGCCTGGCCTTCGTCTCCGGCGAGGAATACGCCGACGACGTGGTGCAAGCCATGCGTTTCGGCGCCTGTGAGTTCGTGCGCCTGCCGCTGCGCGAGGCCGAAGTGAGCCTCGCCCTGGCCCGGCTGGCCGAGCGCGCCGAGCTTGAGGATTTCGCCTTCCAGGCGAGGCTTCGCTACGACCACTTGGTGCAGAACATCCCTCTGATCATCTTCTCGCTGGCGAGCGACCTGCGCCTTTCCTTCATCAATCGCGCCTGCATCGACATTTTGGGCTATAGCCCCGAGGAAGCCGCGACTGAGAACGGTTTTCTCGCCGAGCGACTGCATCCGCAGGACCGGGAATCCGTCCTGTCCCATCTGCGGGCGGCTCTGGCCCACTCCACGCCATTCACCGAACAGGCGCGGCTCGTGCATCGCCACGGGCACACCGTGCACGTCATCATCAAGAGCATGCCGCGCTTCACCTTCACCGCGCAGGGGCCGGAACCCGAGCTTTCGGGCGTGATCATGGACATCAGCGAACGCGTGGTGCTGGAGCGCGCTCTGATCCAGGACGAGAAGCTGAAGATGCTCGGCTCCATCTCGGCCGAGGTTGCCCATGAAATCAGAAACCCCCTGGTGGCCATCGGCGGTTTCGCCAGGCGGCTGAAGACGGCGCACCCCGACCTCGACGACGTGGACATCATCCTGCGCGAGACAGCCCGGCTGGAAAACCTCCTGGCCCGCATCCGCGACTATCTCAAGCCACTACGCATGACACCGCGCCCCTGTTCGCTCGACGAGATCATCGAGGAATGCCTCGTGCTCCTGGCCTCGGAGTTCTCGGCCGTGGGCGCGCAGACCCGCTTCATTCCCACGCCGGACCTACCCATGGTCACGGCCGACCCCGACGTGCTCGGGCAGGTGGTGGTCACTCTTTTGCTGCACGCCTTGCGTCATCTGCCGCGCGGCGGAGCGCTGAATCTGGCCAGCGAGCGCGACGGCGCGAACGTGCGCATGACGCTTCAGTCCCCCACCTCGTCCACGGTCCTGGACTCGCCGGAACGCTCGCTCCTGCCCTTCGACACCGAGACCGAGCACCTGGGGCTGCCGCTTTGCTACCGCCTGATCAAGGGTATGGGCGGCCTGCTCTCCTACACCCGAGAGGCAGACGTAGCGCGCTACGCCATATCCCTGCCCGTGGAGGCTGGAGCCGCGAGCGGCGTGGTCTACGACCTGGCCGATTCGCGCCGCTGGCCGGACGAGCATCCGGCGGGCGTTCCGCACGATTCGGAGTTCGAGGCCGCCCTGGCGCGGGAGTGGAAACGCGGCGGCAGGCATCACACGCCGCTGTGCATGCTGATGATCGACGTGGACGACTACACCGACTTCGTGGCGCGGCATGGCGCCGACGTCGCCCAGGAAGCTCTTTCGCGCGTGGCCCGGGTGCTGGAGGACATGCTCAAACGGCCCGGGGATTTCGTGGACACGGGAGGCGGGCAGCAGTTCACGGCCGTTTTGCCCGACACGGACGAACTCGGCGGCATGATCGTGGCAGAGGACATCCGGGAGAACGTGGCGGCCTTGGCCATCCCACACCGGGACGGCTCGGGCGCGGGCGTGCTCACGGTCTGCGTGGGCGTGGCCTCTCTCGTTCCCACGCCCGAGACCGAGCCAACGCACCTCATCGAGGAGGCAACGCGGGCGCTCTATGCGGCCAAGGCGCAAGGCGGAAACAAGGTCCACGCGGCGCGCCTGAGCAAGCGCAGATAGGTGGGGGAAAAACAGATTCAGGCCGAGGAGATCGTGTCCTTGCCGCTCTTCTTGGCGACGTACAGCGCCTCGTCCAGCCGCCGCAAGAACGCGTCCATGGATTCGCCCTTGCGATGGGAGGTGACTCCGAAACTGCAGGAGATGCCCCGTCCCGGGCCGATAGCCGCCTCGCACAGCAGGTCGCGCAATTTTTCGGCCGTGCGCAAGGCCTGGTCCAGATCGCAGTTCGGCGTGGCCACGAGAAATTCCTCGCCGCCCCAGCGACCGAAGAGATCGGTGGTCCGGATGTTGGTCCAGACCAGTTTCGCCAGGGCCTTGAGCACCCGGTCGCCCTCCTCGTGCCCATGCTCGTCGTTGACCCGCTTGAAGTCGTCGATATCGAACATGATGAGCGAGAGCGGCTGTCCGTAGCGCTCGGCCCGGGCTATTTCGGCCTGGAGGCGCTCACTGAATCCGAGACGGTTGGCGACGCCGGTGAGGTGATCGGTCCTTGCCTGAAGGCTCAAAAGCTTGCGCTCGTCGTCGAGCCGGGTGATGTCCGTGAACACGACCACATATTTACGCGTTTCGGGAAAGCGGTTGAACGTGGCCCAGAAGACGCCGCCGAAGCGCTCGTCGCAGCCCTTTAGGCGCACGACCACGCCGTCCTCGCCGCTGCCCGTGATCTCCTCGAACCAGCGGCCGATGCGCGTGGCGTCCTGGTGCCCGCCAACGTCCTCCACGAAATCCGCGATGTCACGGCCCGAGAGGATAAAGGCCTCAAGGGATCGGAAGCCCATGAAAGAGAGAAAGGTGGAGTTCACGTATTCCACTTCGCCGTCGTCCAGGACCACGATGAAACTCGGATTGATGTCCAGAAGGAAGCGGTTGAAGCGGTTGGCCTCGTTGATCTCGCGCTGCCGGGCCATGCCCTCCGCCGCGCGACTCACAGCCTTGACGACCTGGCGGTGGTCGAAGGGCTTGATGAGGTACTTGTCCACGCCAAGCTCGATGGCCTTGAGCAGGTAGTCGGCGTCGCTGTAGGCCGAGGTCACGATGACCGGGATGTCGGGATCGGTCTCGCGGATGATCTCGATCATCTCCAGCCCGTTCATGCGCGGCACGCGGATGTCGGTGATGATGACGTCAGGCGCGTGTGCGCGAAACATCGCCAGCCCCTCCACGCCATCCGCGGCGGAAAAAAGCTCGCGGACCCGCTTTTCCAAGATCGTGCGCATGTGGAACTGGATAATGGTGTCGTCCTCGACGTGCAGCACACTGACGGAGCGAAGCGTCTGGGGCTCGTCCGGGTCGGGCTTCAAGGAATTCGCGGTCTTATTCGTCATGGCGGCCATCGGGGTCAGTGAATGCGAAAGGCATACTCCCAAAACGCCTCCAGGCCAAGCGATTCGGGTTTCCTACTGTGCCGGACCGGATAGGGGGACATCGCATCCTCCTTGATTGTCATGAATTATTTTTTCCGCTCTCCCGGTCGCGGCCATCCGCGTCCGCCCCGGCTAGGTGCCTGTGCGGCCAGACGGCTCGGGCCGGGCTTGCCTTGCGACCGTCTTCGGTTGTACATTCTCAAACGGCCCGCCATCCCGGCAAACGCCCGCCGGGCGGCCCCACGGAGAACCCGCAAGGAGCTTCCATTGGATATCAATATCGCCAAACCCTTCATCAAGGCCACGGTGGACGTGCTCTCGACCATGGCCATGATCACGCCCAAGCCTGGCAAGCCTTACGCCAAGAAGGACACCGTGGCCCGGGGCGACGTCACCGGCGTGATCGGCATCACCGGCGAGAAGAACGGCACCATCTCCGTGACCTTTACCAAGGACTGCGCCATCGCCATCGTCAAGAACATGCTCGGCGGCGAGATCGAGGACATCATCCAGGACGTGAAGGACGCCGTGGGCGAGGTCACGAACATGATCTCGGGCCAGGCGCGCCGTGGCCTCTCGGAGATGGGCTACGTCTTCCAGGCGGCCACGCCCACGGTCATCATGGGCAACAACCATACCATCTCCCACGTCGTCTCCTCGCCCATCATGGCCGTGCCCTTCGAGACGGAATTCGGGGAATTCACGGTGGAAGTCAGTTTCGAGTAGGCGGGGAGCGGGCCGGACGAGAACGTGCGCTTCAAGGACTACCTGAAACAATCGGGCTACCGCCTGTTCCACGGCACAGTGGATGCCTCGGTCTACATTTTTTTCGCGTGCCCGAACCCTCGGCGCGCGGTCTGGTTCCACAAACCAGGGAGTTTTCAGTGCGCAGGCTGCAAAAATCAATGCGAGACGGATTCTCCGGCAGGTTTTCAGGTCTTCCTGGACTTTTCCTAGGCATTTTGCTCGCAGCCGCGCTGCTCGCGACCGCGTCGCTCGCTCCGTCTTCCGCCCTGGCCCAGGACCAGGCCACCCCGCCGCCACAGCCGCCTTTCGGCGGTCCCGAGGCTGTGAAGGACCTTCCCATCCGCCTGCCCGCCCCAGCGCCCGACGAGGAACGCTTCGACCTCTCCTCGATCATGGACTGCCTGTGCCAAAAAGCGCTGGCCGCCGTGACCTGCAAGGATCCCGACTCCTACAATTTCGTGCGCGAGGTCAACTCGGTCTACCTCTTCAACTCCTACTACGCGGCCAACCCCACGGATTTCTACTGCCACGCCCTCGAAGGTCGGCTGGTCCTCTCCAGCGAAGCCTGGGGCTCCATGCGCGTCACCGTGCCCTACACCGTGGACGCCAAAACACGCTGCGCCTCGGCCTCGGTGGGCCGCTCGCTGTGCGACAAGCCGCAATCGGTGCGCTGCTGCGCGCCCGCGCCCCGCTGATTCGCCTCACAATCTCCTGAGCCAGGCATACAGGCCGATCACGGGCAGCGCGGCCCAGGCCGCGCGCACGTCGTCCAGCCAGGCAACCGCGGCCACGACGAGCGCCAGGGCCGCAAGACAGCCCCAGGCCTCCAGATGTTTGCGGAACGGACCGTGGCGGCCGAGCAGGTCATGGTATTCGACGTGATCGCTCAAGAACTCGGCACCCTCGGCGTCGTCCTCCGAGGGCTCGCGCCTGACGCTTTGCAGCTTATGGCGGCATGCGGCGCAAAATCGCGCGTCGTCGGGGTTCTCGCTCCCGCAGCGGGTGCAGACGATCATCGCTTTGCCATCCACGCGCGGCCGGAGACGGCCCTCAGGAAGGTATCGGAGAGCACGTTCCCTCGCAGCAGCTCGTGAGCATCTCGCTGTAGGCGTAGAGGATGCGCCGCTCGCGCAACAGCCGTTCGCCCGAAAGCGGCTCCATGAAGCGATCGCGGCACAAGCCGGGCAGATCGTCGTAGCGCGGCAGGGCGCGCGGCCCCTGGGCCAGGGTCTGGCCGTCGGGCACGGAGAGCAGCACGGCATCGCGCGTGTCCGTGGACACGGCCAGGGGCGCGGGCCCGCCGGGGATCAACCGGGCCGCGGCCACGGTCTCGCGGTCGTAGGTGCCGGGAAGCCCGGAACAGAAGATGACCACCAGAAGCGGGCGGCCGTCGTCGCCATAGGCGACCAGATCGGCCACGCGGCAGTACTCGGGAGCGCCCTCCTCCCAGGTCACGGGAAAGCGCACCCCGACCTTGGCTTTGAGCCGATCGGCCGGATACCCCAGTTCCTCGACCATGAGCCGGGCCAGGGCCTGGCGCACCTCCTCGTAGGTGGTGCTCGGCACCTCCTCGCCGCTCAGGTAATCGCGGATGGTTCCTCCCAAGGATATCTCGTGCATGGTGCTCTCCTCAGGCTGCTGAAAAAGTCCCATCTGCTGCGTTGCCGCGAAAAATCCAGCCCCTCGCGTATGTCTTGATACGCGTCGGGTCTGGATTTCTCTTGCGCCTTGCATCTGGCCCTTTTTGAGCAGCCTGAAAAAATGGATTTGTCAACAAGCTCCTCCTACTCGAAATTTATAATAGCGCGATGTGGGCGAAACGAAAAGAGCCCCGGGCATTCGCCCGGGGCTCTTTTGCAGTGTGTGCGGCGGCCGCGATCAGCCGAAGATGCGGAATCCGAAGAAGCCGCGCAGCACGAAGTCGATGCCCACGTACATGGCGAGCACGATGAAGATGCGCTTGAGCAGCTTGTCCGAGAAGTACTTGGAGGTGCGCGGGCCGATGATCGAGCCGATGAAGATACCCACGAGTTCGATGCCGATCATGCTCATGTCCAGCGGGGTTCCCTTGGAGACCAGGGTGGCGATGGAGGTGATCATGGAGATGAGCACGGCCAGGGCCGAGGTGCCCGCGGCCAAGTACATGGGCACCTGCGACACGGAGGTCAGGAAGGGCACGAGCATGAAGCCGCCGCCCACGCCCAGGAAGGCCGAGATGGCGGAGATGAGCACGCCGCCGAGCACCGGCAGCAGCGGGTTGAAGGTGAATTCCACGCCGTAGAAGGTGAAGGTGCAGGAGCTGATGCCGAAGGACTTGACCTTCACGCCCAGGGAGGAGGTGTCGATGTTCTCGCCCGCCTTCTGCTTCTTCACGGTCTCCTCGAAGGCGCGCGCGGCCTCCTTGGCCTTTTTCTTGGAACGTTCGCCAGCCGGGGAGGTCTCGTAGATCAGGTAGCAGCCCAACACGAGCACGAAGAGGCCGAAGTAGCCCTGGTAGGCCGAGAAGGACAGCTTGCCCGCGGTGAGCATGTTGGAGCCCCACGCGCCGAGCAGCGAGCCGCCGCCGAGCGTCAGGCCCAGGGGCAGCACCAGGCGGCCCATCTTGTAGTAGTTGAAGGAGCTGATGAGGGCGGAAAGGCCCACCAGCCACTGGTTGGAGGCGCGGATGGAGTCGGTCATGAGCTTGTTCAGCTCAGGCGCGGTCTGACGGAAGGACTTGGCGTAGTCGCCCAGGCCGAAGACGCTCATATGGCCCACGCCCGCCATGACGCCGCCGAAGGCGCCCACGGTGGAGAAGATCCAGCCGACCCAAAGGGCCCACAGGAAGGCCACGATGGGGTTGACCACGACGCCGCCGGGAATGCCCAGAAAGCCCGCTGGCTTGGAGGGGTCGATCATGCCCGGACCGTCGCCGACCGGGGCCTTGGCGATGAATTCCGCCAGCTTCTGGGCGTGCGCGTCGCCCAGGGTCACGAACAGAATCGCCACGGCGGCCAGGGCCACCACGAACAATGTGTTCCGTTTCATAGACTCTACTCCATCTCGTTTGAGGTTTATCTCCTGCCTCGCGCCATGCGCCCGAAGGACATTTCCGCGCCTGGTCAAAGGCGCGGCCGCCTCCCCACGGGCCAAACGACGAGGCCGGTTGCCGTCATGGATTCTTCAGGCGGGATGCCCGGCGGTCTTGCCGTCCTTGTCCTGGACTTCCTTTTTGGCCGGGGCGCGGGGCATCAGGTCACCCCAACTCATCATCTCCTCGCCGCAATCCTCGTTCCTGCGCATGGCCTCGACGATACGATTGAAGGGCCACAGCCTTGGCCGCGCCCAACGCGCGAAGGAGACGCGCACGGCGACGTAGGTCAAAACGAAAATCAGCATGTAGCCGACCTGAACACCGAGCAGGGGGATCGTGAAGTCAAGGCCAGAAAACCGCAGGCCCATCCAGGCCAAGGCGAAGCAGGCGGGCCACAGCGCGGCCGAGAACAGGGCGATGTTGGCGAAGAAACTCTTACCGAAGGCCTCGTTGGCCACCGTGTTGCAGGCCTTGTAGCTCTCCTTGTCCTTGAGCATGATGGCCTTGATGCTCAAGTTCTGGTGGCGCACCATCTCCTTGCGCATCTTGGCGTAGTGGTCGCGGTTGATGAAGTAGGCCAGGGACATGGTCAGCTCCCCGACCAGGACGCACAGCAGGCAGACCGCCACGGTGCCCGTGAAAAAGGCGAGAAACGACGGCAGCCCGGCGGAAAGCGCGAGTTCAAATGGCACGATGAGCACCGGGTCGAGCATGGTCATGACGCGTCACCTCTTCGCGCGGGCAAGGGCGTGAAAGCCGCCCGCGCGCACTGACTACAGATTCAGGAACTTCTCCAGGGCGTAGGCGCGGCGCACTCCGGCGCTGTCCACGTTGGGCTGCAGGAAATCCAGGGCGTGGCTCGTGCAGGCCGTGACGCAGGCGGGCTTTTTCCCCTCGTCCAGGCGGTCGCGGCAGAAGTCGCACTTGATGACCGTGCCGCTTTGCTCGTTGAACTGGGGAATCTCCCAGGGACAGGCCATGATGCAGGCCTTGCACCCCACACACAGGTCCTGCTCCACGAAGACGATGCCGTCTTCCTCGCGGCGGCTCATGGCCCCGGTGGGGCAGGCGGCCACGCACCAGGGCTTTTCACACTGGAAGCATGGCAGGAACTGGTTCAGGTAGGCGGGCGATCCAGCCCTGGAGACCGGACCCATGCTCACCAAGAGGCCGAGCTTGGCTCCGACCGGGACTCGGTTCTTGAGCTTGCAATGAACTTCACAAGCCTTGCAGCTGATGCAGCGGTCCTTGTTGGTCTTGATCATATACTTGCTCATGGCTCCTCCCTTTCTCGGGGCGCGGCGAACCGCGCGCGAATCGTGACGGGTCGCGGACATTCTCGGCCTAGCAAAGCGCCGCGACAGGAGGGAAGGAATTTCCCAAGACGTGAAAAAAAAGACACCGAGCAGGGCGGCGAGCCCCTTGGTATGGGATGAATTTCACGAAGTCGCGACGGTGGTTTCCCACCTGGACGGGTTGAAACTCTGCCGGGACAACCCGCTCATCAGCGCAAAAGCGATGGGCTCACGGCGCGTTGCGAGATCTGGGGACGCAGCTTTCCGCCCGGCGCGCCCTGAGTGCCGCCGCGCCGGGTTCTTTCAATTCCAACGCACGGGCTCATCCCGCCCGGCGAAGGCCGGGCGGCAGGCTGGCTGGGGCCTGCCCACGCCGTCCTTGGTCATGACGACCTGCCAAGCCTGGATGCGCCGCGCCCGAAACGCTCCGGCGCAGGACAGCAGGTAGTATTCCCACATGCGCCTGAAGCGCTCGCCGTAGCGCTCGGCGAAGCCCGGCCAGGCGGCCTGGAAATTCCTGTTCCAGGCCATGAGCGTCTTGTCGTAGTGGGGGCCTATGTTGTGCCAGTCCTCGATGACGAAGAGCCCTTCGGCCGCCTTGCCGACGAGCGCGGCGCTGGGAAGCATGCCCACGGGGAAGATGTGCTTGGCGATCCAGGGGTCGCAGTTGAAGCAGGTGACGTTGCCGCCGATGGTGTGCAGCAGGAACACGCCTCCCGGCGACAGGCAGCGATGCGCCACACGCATGAAGGTCCGGTAGTTGCGGCGGCCCACGTGCTCGAACATGCCCACGGAGGCAATCTTGTCGAAGCGCCCCTCGATGGCCCGGTAGTCCTGGTCGAGAACACGCACGGGCAACCCGGCGCAGATGTCCCTGGCGTGGCGCATCTGCTCGCGCGAGATGTTCACGGCAGTGACCTCGCAGCCGTATTCGGCGGCCGCGAACCGGGCCAGCCCGCCGAAGCCGCAGCCGATGTCCAGAAGATGCTCGCCCGCGCACAGGCCGAGCTTCTCACAGATCATGCGCAGTTTGTTGCGCTGTGCCTCGTCGAGGTCGTCCGTGCCCTCGAAATAGGCGCAACTGTACTGCACGGTGGCGCCGAGGAAGGACAGGAAGAGATCGTTGCCCAGGTCGTAGTGCCGCTTGGCGATAAGTCGGGACCGCGCCCGCGACTGAAGGTTGAAGAGCACGGCCGGAAGGAGCCGCAGCAGATAGCGCGGGCTGCCCCTGATCTTTTTCTCGATGCCGCTCGTCAGCAGGCGGTGGAACAACTCGTCGAGCCGCTCGCAGTCCCACCAGCCGTCCATGTAGGACTCGCCCAGGCCCAGGTTCAGTTCGCGCATCACGCGGGAGCCGAAGCGTTCGTCATGGACCCGGATGTCCCAGGGATTATCGCCATTGATCTCAACGCCCGCCTCGTTCAGCAGGCTCACCAACGTCCGATCCACCATGCTTCCCCCTTTCGGGGAGTCTCCCCCGTCGCGGAAAGATGCACGGAAATCGCGGCCAGACCCCGGCATCCCCCAGGATCCGGCCGCGCAAAACCACGGGCTACGCCAAGCGCGAGGCCACCACTTCCCAGTTCAGGCAGTTCTCGATGACCAGCTTGACGTGCTCGGCGCGCCTGTTCTGGTAGTCCAGGTAATAGGCGTGCTCCCAGACGTCGATGGTCAAAAGCGGTCTGTGGCCGTGCACGATCGGCGTCATGGCGTTGGAAGTCTTGGCGATTTCAAGCCTTCCGTCACCACGCTGTACGAGCCAGGCCCAGCCGCTGGCGAACTGGGTCACGGCGGCCTCGGTCAGGGCCTGCTGGAAAGTGTCCAGCGACCCGAAGGCCCCGGTCAGCGCATCGCGCAGCTTTCCGGGCATGGCCTTGCCGCCGGGGGTCAGGCCTTCCCAATAGAAGGTGTGGTTCCAGGATTGGGCCGCATTGTTGAAGAGCGGGCTTTCGCCCTGCTCCACGTGGATCTCCCGCACCGCGTCGGCGAGCGAGGCCTTCTCGTGCCTGGTGCCGACCACGGCCTTGTTCAAGTTGGCGTAGTAGGCGGCCGTGTGCTTGCCGTAGTGGAAGGACACGGTGCGGGCCGAGATGACCGGCTCCAGGGCGTTATCGGCATACGGCAGGGCCGGAGGCGGAAAGGCCTGCGGCTCGGCCGCGACGGCCACGGCCGGCCCCAGGATCGAAAGCCCCACCGCCACGGCCGTGGTCGCGCCCGCCAGGGACAGGAACTGTCGGCGATTGATGCCGGACGTATTCATAACGCTCTCCCTTTTTCTTTTTTCGATACGTGAAATTCACCTACCTACTTTAATGTCTCGCGCTTTGCGTCGCCGCTGTCAAGTTCACTGGAGGCGAAGCTCCACAACCGCACAGAAGCCAAAATTTTTGACAAAAATACTAATTTAATCTTGATTTAATCCAAAAAATAGAGCTACTAATGACAAAGATGGAAAAACAATATCCTGCCTTACAAGGAGCATCTCGATGAAAGACATTTGGATCAAGGTCGTGGAGTACGCCTCCATGCCGCACCTGGGCCTCTCGCGGAAAATTCGCCCCGGCTACGCCATCGAATTCAACGGTGACGGCAGGCCTCTGTCCGGCGATGTGGTCTTCGAAATCTACGACACCTATCTGCGTGTCATCTCGGAAGAGCATGGTGAGCCTGCAAACACCTATTACGACTGGGAAAAACTCGCTTCGGTGAAGACCGTGGGCAGCCCACGGAAAAAATAGGCCCGCGCTTCACAAAAAACGGCAATCGTGGCGAGGGCTTGCAACAGCAGGCCCTCGCCGCCACCAATCATTCATTCATCCGTCACGGCCGCGTCACCGCGCCCGGCGATGTCACTCCTGCGGTTTCCCCCCAAAACCCCCTGACCGGAGGACCAACATCATGACGAACGCATTCTTGCGCAGGACGGCCGTGACCCTAGCCGCCCTTCTGGCCCTGACCCTTGCTCTTTGTTCCGGCGCCTTCGCCGGAACCACCCTGTACTCGGGCAAGGAGAAGCCCAAGTACGTCTTCCTCTTCATCGGCGACGGCCTGGGTCTGCCCCAACTCTCGGCGGCCCAGTTCCTGTTCGCGGCCAGCCAGGGCAAGATGGGCGAGGACAAGCTCCTCATGTCCACCTTCCCGGTGCAGGGCATCACCACCACCTACTCCGCCGAGACCGCCATCACGGACTCCGCGGCCGCGGGCACGGCCATCGCCTCGGGCGTGAAGACCTACAACGCGGGCATCGGCGTGGACGCGAACAAGAAGCCCTACCGGAACTTCGCCTCCATGGCCAAGGACAAGGGCATGAAGGTGGGCATCGTCTCCAGCGTCTCGCTGGACCACGCCACCCCGGCCGCTTTCTACGCCGTCTCCGAATCGCGCAACGCATATCACGAGATTTCGCACCAGATCGCCACGAGCGGCTTCGACTACTTCGCGGGCGGCGGACTGATCGACCCCGATGGCAAAAAGTCCAAGGCCCCCAAGGGCAACGCCTTCGAGGCCATCAAGGGCGCGGGCTACTCGGTGGTCAGCGGCCGGGCCGAACTCCAGAAGCTCACCCCCAAGTCCGGCAAGGTCATGGCCATGAACGACCGCCTGCCCGACGGCAACGCGCTGCCCTACGCCATCGACTACACCCCGAACGACATCAGCCTGGCCGAGTTCACGGCCAAGGGCATCGAGCTTCTCGACAACCCAAAGGGCTTCTTCATGATGGTCGAGGGCGGCAAGATCGACTGGGCCTGCCATGCCAACGACGCCATGGCCGCCATCGGCGACCTGGTGGCCTTCAACGAGGCCGTGGCCGAAGCCGTGAAGTTCATGAAAAAGCACCCCAAGGAAACCCTCATCGTGGTCACCGGCGACCATGAGACCGGCGGCCTGACCGTGGGCTTCGCGGGCACCAAGTACGACAACTTCTTCACCGTGCTCCAGGGCCAGAAGGTCTCCTTCCAACACTTCACCGACGTCGTCCTCAAGGACTACCGCGCCAAGTGTGGCGGGAACTTCAACTTCGAGGACATGAAGCCCATCATCACCGCCAACTTCGGCCTCAAGTTCGAGGGCGACGCCGCGGCCGACCGCACCGTGCTCAAGGACTTCGAGATCGCCATGCTGAAGGAGGCCTTCAACCGCTCCATGGGCGGCGAGACCGAAAAATCCAAGGACGAGATGACCTACCGTCTCTACGGCGGCTACGACCCCCTGGCCGTGAGCCTGACCCAGATCCTGAACCAGAAGGCGGGTCTTGGCTGGACCACCTACTCCCACACCGGCGTGCCCGTGGCCACGGCGGCCGTGGGTCTGGCCGCGGAAACCTTCGGCGGCTACTACGACAACACCGACCTCTTCAAGAAGTTCTGCTCGGTCCTGGGCATCGCCACCGAGCCCGTGACCCTGGCCGCCAACTAAAACGCATCACATCCGTCCGGCGGGGGCGGCGGCCGCATGCCGCCGCCCCCGCTGCTTAACAAACCACTTTGCGCAGGCTGCTCAAAAAGGCCCAGATGCAAGGCGCAAGAAAGCGCCGGGGCCGATGCGTATAATGACATACGCGAGGGTCCGGCGCTTTCGCGGCAACGCAGCGGATGGAACTTTTTCAGCAGCCTGGGGCGGCGGCTGTAGGCCGCCGTCCCGCATCTTCATGGGAGCACCCACCGTGTTCGATTTCAAAAGCACCCGCCGCGACGTTCTCCTGTGTCTGCTCTTCGCCGTGCTCACGGCCGCGCTCTGGCGCATGCCCACCGGCTTCGAGGAACGCGGCGACCAGACGGCCCTTCGCGCCCGCGCGCACGTGATCGAGGTGGACGACACCCTCGTGCAGCAGTACGGCATGATCCGCCTGGGCGCGCAGGCCGTGACCATGAAGATCGCCGAGGGGCCGTTCACGGGCCGGGTGGTGACGGGCGAGAACCTGCTCACCGGCAAGCTCGAACTGGACAAGATCTTCGCGCCCGGCGACGACGCCCTGGCCGTGATCACCCGCGACGAGCTCGGCGAAATCGGCCGGGTCAACCCGCAGGACCACTACCGCCTGGACACCGAGCTTTGGCTCCTTTGCCTGTTCGCGGCGCTGCTCCTGGCGTTCGGCGGCTTCACCGGGGCCAAGGCCCTGCTCTCCTTCCTCTTCACGGCCCTGGCCATCTGGAAGCTGCTCATCCCGGCCATGCTCAGGGGGCACGACCCCATCTACGCCACGCTCGGCCTGGTCACTGCCATCACGGCCGCGATCATCTTCCTGGTGGGCGGCATGAACCGCAAGGGCATGGTGGCCTTCCTGGGGGCCATGCTCGGCGTGGCCGCGACCTGCGCCCTGGCTCTGGTCTTCGCGCCGGAGTTCAAGCTGCACGGGGCCATCCGGCCCTTCTCCGAGTCGCTCCTGTACACCGGCTTCGCCCACCTCGACCTCTCGCGCATCTTCCTCGCGGGCATCTTCCTGGCCTCGGCGGGCGCGGTCATGGACCTCTCCATGGACGTGGCCGCGGCCCAGGACGAGGTGGTCCGCGCCAAGCCCGACATCGGCTTCGCCGGGGCGCTTCGCGCTGGCTTCGCCGTGGGCCGCGCGGTCACGGGCACCATGACCACCACGCTGCTCCTGGCCTATTCGGCCAGCTACATGACGCTTTTGATGGTCTTCATGGCCCAGGGCGTGCCCATGGCCAACCTCTTCAACATGAGCTACGTGGCGGCCGAGGTCTTCAACACCCTGGTGGGCAGCTTCGGGCTGATCACGGTCGCGCCCTTCACGGCCCTGGCCGGGGCGTTCCTCTTCACGCGGGGGAGGCAGGGGGCCTAACGCGCCTTCCGGCCCCCTTTCATAAGCCCCCGCAGCGTCATCAGGTTGCGGCGGTCCTCGGCCAGGTCCTTGCCCTTGGGCGTCTCCAGGGTCATGGGCAGGTGCGCCAGGCGCGGGTCGTTCAGGATCACGGCAAAGCCCGCGCGGCCGATTTCGCCCTCGCCGATGTGCTCGTGCCGGTCCACCCGGCCGCCAAGCGGCGTCTTGGAATCGTTCAGATGCAAAAGCTCCAGCCGCGAGAGCCCCACGGACGCGGAAATCCTGTCCATGACCGCGTCCCACGTCGCACGCGTGCGCGGGTCGTGTCCGGCCGCGAAGCCGTGGCAGGTATCCCAGCACGCGCCGAGCCGCTCCGGATGCCGCGCGGCCGCGACGATCGCGCCGAGTTCCTCGGGGTCCGCGCCGATGGTGCTGCCCGCCCCGGCCGTGTTCTCCAGCAGCACGCCCACCTCGGCCGCGGCCTCGCCCGCGCGCTCGAAAGCCGCATCCAGCCCCTTAGCGACGCGCGAAATCCCGGCCTCGATTCCTGCGCCCTTGTGCGCGCCCGGATGCAGCACCGCCCGCCGGATGCCCAGCCGCGCGCAGCGGACCAGCTCATCCGCCAGCGCGGCCACGGACTTCTCGCGCAGATCGTCCTCGGGCGAGGCCAGGTTGATGAGGTAGGAGGCGTGCGAAAAGACGTGCGGCAAGCCGAATTCCTTCCAGGCCTTGGCAAAGGCCCCGGCCTCCTCGTCGCTCACGGGCTTGGCGCTCCACTGCCGCTGGTTGCGGGTGAATATCTGCACGGCCTGGCCGCCCACGCTCATGATGTGCCGAAACGCCAGATGCAGCCCGCCAGCCGTGGGCATGTGCGCGCCCAGAAACGGCACGGCTTCAGTCCTCGCGGGCCGCGCGCGAAAAATCGCCGTGGCTGATGAGACGGCCGCGCGGCGCGGGATGGAAATAGCACCAGGCCTCGATCTCGCGGCCCGAATCCAGGACCACCGGGATCACGAAGCGCTCATAGACGCGCGGGTGTTCCTCCAGGGCGTCCAGGGTCATGAGCATGCCCTGCGATATCTCGTAGACCTCGCCCGCGACGCGGCACAAGGCCTGATCGCGCGAAAGGAAGGGATACTCGCCCAGGTACAGGGCGTAGCGCTCGCGGGTCAGCGCCCCGCCGAGCGGCCGCGCGGCCGCGAGCAGATGGTGGTTGGAGAAGCCGCGCCTGAGCGTCCCGTAAACGAAGACCAACTGCCCGTTCACGCCGCGCCTCCGCCGGATGTTTGCCCCTCGTCCAAGTCCGCGAGCACGGCCTCCAGGTGCGTCCAGCACGCTTCCAGGTCCAGCTTGGCCAGCCGCGCGACCTCGTCGTCCGCGTACTTGCCTTCGAGCTTGACCTTGTTGCCCGCGATGTGCGCCACCTGCGCCGGGGTCTTGGCGCGGGCCAGGCTCGCGTGCTGCACGTGGCGCACGGCCAGGCCGCCGTCGTAAAGACTCGGGAAGCCCGCCAGGGTCGAGCGCATGTCGCGCTCCAGGTCGTCGAACTGGGTCGGCGTGAAGCGTACGTCGAAGCCGCCCGAGGCCTCGCGCGCCTCGCGCGAGATCAGGTGGCAGCAGCCCGAGACCGACAGGCACGGCCGCACGTAGGAGAAAAGCCCGGCGTCGAGCTGCCCGGCGCAGTTGTCGAAGACGCCGATGCGCTCGGCAAGCGGCTCCTGGCCCTTTTCCCGGGGCGGCGGCAAAAAGAGGTGATAGTCGGCCGATTGCAGCCCGAACGGGGCCGTGGCCTCGGTGATGCGGCAGCCCACGGCTCCGGGCCGAAACCCCCGCGCCTGCGCGTTTCTGGCCGTGGCCAGCAGCCGGGCCAGCCAATCCGGGGGCAGGATCACGTCGTCGTCCACGAAGGCCGCCCAGCGGGCATTCGCCGCCTCGGGCAGCGTGAGCAGCCAGTTGCGCGCCGCCGGAGCGCCCACGTTGACCAGAAGCGAAACGTGGCCGAAACAGCCTTCGGCGAAACGCGGGGCCATCTCGCGCAGCATCTCGGCCGTGCCGTCCGTGGAGCCGTTGTCGAGCACGAGCACGCGCGCGGCCCCAAGCCGCGAGGCGGCCAAGCTTTTGAGCGTGGCGCGCAAGAGATCGCACTTGTTCCACGAATACAGGCACACCGCCGCTTCGTCCCTGGCCGGGTCGGGCAGCGCGGGCTTTGGCGCGCGCAGGGTGTGCAGGCGAAGCGCAAGGTTCACGTGCCAGGGGTTGTCGCGCCACAATTCCGCGTAGAGGCGCGCGGCCTTGGCCGTCTCGCCCAGCGCGGCCAGGCACTCGGCCCGGCGCTGCGCGGCCCACGGCCCCCATTCTCCGCCCAGGTCCGAAAGCGCGGCCAGGGCGGTTTCAGGCGGATCGTAATGAAAGGATATCTCGGCCATGAGACGCGGGCGAAGCGCGTCAGCGCCGGGGCCGAAGTCGCAGGCCCGCACCAGGTCGCGCGCGAGTTCGGGCGAGCCCAGGCGCAGGAGCGTTGGCCACGATGCGGCCAGACAGGCCGGAGCGTGGCCGCGCTTCGCGGCCACAAGCGGCACGAGCAGCCGCACGAGCAGATCGGGCTCGGGATCGTGCAGCACCACGCGCAACTCGTCCGGGACATGGCCCGAGAAGGCGCGCTCGCAGGCCGAAAGCAGGCCGAGCTGCGCGGGCGAGAGAAACGGCGCGGCCGTCTCGGCCTCACGCGCGAGGGCCGCGGCCTGCGTATCGAGCGGCCGCGACAGGAAGGCCCACAGGGCCACGGCCCGGCGCATGGCCCCGAACAGCGGCGCGGACGACGCCAGACGCGCGAAGAGCCCGGCGAACCCGGCCTGGGTGCGCGGCTCCTCCTGGCCGTAGGCCCAAGTGGGCGCGTGGCGGCGCAGGAAGGCCAGGAACTCGGCGCGCTCGGCAGGCGCAAGAAAAGCCTTGGCGGACGACATGGCCCGAACATACGGCCCTGGCCCGCGCTTGGCAATCATTGCCCGGCCGGGCCACAAATCCGCTGTTCAGCCCCTTTACGGCCGGGAGTTTTTCGGCTTATCACCAGGGCGCTGTTTTCCGCACCCGAACCCTTGCGCGCCCGCGCGCCCGGCCGGACTCCGGCCCCGCCCGCAGCCGCGAACAAAGCCCAAGGAGCCCGTCATGCGCCGCGCGCAGCGCCTCGCCCGCATCACCCCCTCGGTCACCCTGGCCATCAACGCCAAAACCCAGGAGCTGAAGGCCCAGGGCCGCACCGTGGTCAGCCTGGCCGTGGGCGAGCCGGACTTCCCCACGCCCGATCACATCCGCGAGGCCGCCAAGGCGGCCATCGACCAGAATTTCACCCGCTACACGCCCGTGCCGGGCATTCCCGAACTGCGCGAGAAGGCCGCGGGCTACTACGAGCGATTCTACGGCGTTGGCGCGCCCAGGGAATCGGTCATCATCTGCAACGGCGGCAAGCAGGCGCTCTACAACCTCTTCCTGGCCCTGCTCGATCCGGGCGACGAGGTGCTTTTGCCCGCGCCCTACTGGGTCAGCTACCCGGACATGGTGGCCCTGGCCGACGCCTCGTGCGTCACCGTGCCCGCCGGACCGGAGAAAAACTATCTGGTGGACGCGAGCGACCTGGAGGCGGCCTGGACGCCGCGCACCCGCGCCGTGATCCTCAACTCGCCCTCCAACCCCACGGGTTGCTGCCACACCCAGGAGCAGCTCGACGCCATCGCGGCCTGGGCCGTCAGGCGCGGAGTCTTCGTCGTCAGCGACGAGGTCTACGACCGCCTCGTCTTCGCCCCGGCCAAGCCCGTGACGCTCTCAGGCTGGTGGGCCAAGCATCCCGAGAACTTCGCCATCATCGGCGCGCTCTCCAAGACCTTCTGCATGACCGGCTGGCGCGTGGGCTGGTGCCTGGCGCACCCCCTCCTCATCAAGGCCATGAACACCATCCAGGGCCAATCCACCTCCAACGTCTGCTCCATCACCCAGAAGGCGGCCCTGGCCGCCCTGACCGGGCCGTGGGACATCGTGGAGGAGATGAAGACGGCCTTCGCCCGCCGCCGCGATCTGGTCATGAAGCACATCGCGTCGTGGCCCGGCGCGGTCTGCCCCACGCCCGACGGCGCGTTCTACGCCTTTCCCGACGTGAGCGCGCTCTACACCGAGGAGACGCCGAACTCGGCCGCGCTGTGCGAAAAGCTCCTGGAGGAGGCCTCGGTGGCCCTGGTGCCGGGCAGCGCGTTCGGCGACGACCGCTGCATCCGCATCTCCTACGCCCTGGACGACGCAACGCTCGACGCGGCCATGCAGCGCATCGGCGCGGCGCTCACGAAATAGGCCGCGCGGCGCATGCTCGTCATCCTCATCAGTTTCGCCTTCGCCTTCGGCCTGATCCTGACCCGCGTGGGCCTGCCGCCCATGGTCGGCTTTTTGCTGGCCGGGTTCGTCTACCACATGGCCGGACTCGCCACTCCCGCTGGCCTGGACACGGTGGCGGACCTGGGCATCACCCTGCTGCTCTTCTCCATCGGCCTGAAGCTCGACGTGAAGGGGCTGCTCAAGCCCGAGATATGGGCCAGCGCCACGTCGCACATCGTGCTCTCCACGGCCTTCATCACGGGCGCGCTCCTGCTCGGCCAGCACTGGCTGACCACGCCGCTGCTCGACATGTCCTGGCAGACCATGCTCATCCTGGGCTTCGCCCTGTCCTTTTCGAGCACGGTCTTCGCGGTCAAGGTGCTGGAAGACAAGGGCGACCTGACGGCCTTCTACGGCCGCATCGCCATCGGCATCCTGATCATGCAGGATCTCTTCGCCGTGCTCTTCCTCAGCGCCTCGGAAGGCAAGCTGCCGAGCCTGTGGGCCCTCTCGGTCCTCGCCCTGCCGCTGCTTCGACCCGTGCTCTTCCGTTTTCTGGACATGGCGGGACGCGGCGAACTGTTCATCCTCTGCGGATTGTTCATCGCCCTGGGCGTGGGCGCGGAGGGCTTCTCCCTGGTCGGGCTCAAGCCGGACCTGGGAGCGCTGGTCGTGGGCGTGCTCGTGGCCGGGCACAAGCGCGCCTCCGAGCTTTCCAAGGCCCTGTTCGGCTTCAAGGAACTGATGCTCGTGGGCTTCTTCCTGTCCATCGGCATGGCTGGCCTGCCCACCTGGGATATGCTCCTCGCGGCCGCGCTCCTGTGCCTGCTCTTGCCCTTCAAGTGCGGCCTGTACCATCTCATCATCAGCCGCTTCGGACTGCGCTCGCGCACCAGCCTGTTCGCCACGCTCTCGCTGGCCAACTACTCGGAGTTCGGGCTCATCGTCACGGCCATCGCCGTGGGCCAGAACCTGCTGCCGACCGAGTGGCTGCTCGTCATGGCCATGACCGTGAGCCTGTCCTTCGCCGTGGCCTCGCCCTTCAGCACCTCGTCGGAGCGGGTCTACCGCTGGATGAGTTCCTGGCTCAAGCGCTTCGAGTGCGCCTACTGCCATCCGCACGACGCGCCCATCGACGTGGCCGGGGCCAAGGCCCTGATCTTCGGCATGGGCCGCATCGGCAGCGGGGCCTACGACGAACTGGTCAAGACCTACGGCCGGGCCGTGGTCGGCGTGGAGCACGCGCCCGAGCGGGTGGACTTCAACCGCGCCGACGGCCGCCGCGTGATCCTGGGCGATGCCTGCGACACGGAATTCTGGCTGAAGATCAAGGCCGACGCGGCGCTCGAACTGGTCATCCTGGCCATGCCCAACCACCATGGCAACGTGTTCGCGGCCAAGCAACTGCGCAACCTGGGCTTCGAGTGCCATGTGGCGGCCATCGCCCGTTACCCCGAAGAGGTTGAGGAACTGGCCGAGTTGAACATCTGCGCGGCTTACAACATGTACGAGCAGGCGGGCGGCGGGCTGGCCAAGAAGGCTTTGGAAAGCTGCAGCTTCAAGCCGTAGGCGGGCGAAGCACAAGCGCGCCGCCCGGCCCGAAGCACGAGCGTCGGACCCACAGCACCGTGAACAGGCTGCCGAGCACCGTAGAGCCCACCAGCATGAGCATGACCACGATCTGGTAGCTGATGGCGTCCCTGGGGTCGGCCCCGGCCAGGATCTGACCGGTCATCATGCCGGGGATGAAGACGATGCCCACGCCCATCATGGAGTTGATGGAGGGCATGATGCCCGCGCGAAGCGCCGCACGCACCGCGTCGCGGCTGGCCTCGGCGGGCGAGGCCCCGAGCGAGAGCAGCATCTCCACCCGCTCGCGCTTGTCGCGCAATTCCGAGAGCAGGCGCTCCAGGGCCAGGGCCAGGGCGCTCATGGAGTTGCCGATGACCATGCCCGCCAGGGGGATGAAGTATTCCGCCCGCCACCAGGGCGAAGCCTGCACGATCACGCCCGTGACCATGACCGAGACCACGAGATAGGACAGGAACATGGACGCGAAGACCGGCAGGCCGACCGCGACCTGCCGGTCCTTGACCCGGCCGCGCACGATGTGCGCGGCCGTGGCCACCATGACCACGAACACGCCGAGCACCACCACAAGCATCTGAGCCTGGAAGATGTACACCAAAAGCCAGCCCATGAGCAGAAGCTGGGCAAAGGTGCGCACCGTGCCCACCACGAGGTCGCGGCCGATCCCAAGATCGTAGCGCCTGGAGCCCCATAGTCCGAGCAGGACGAAGACGAGCCCCAGCGAAAGCTGCAACGGGCCTATTTCTGCGGGCATGGCGTTCATGCGCTCTCCTTGCGGCCGTCCCTAAAGCACCATCTGCTGCGTTGCCGCGAAAAGTTCAAATCCTCGCGTAGCTGGACTACGCGTCGGCCTTGAACTTTTCTAGCGCCTTGCATCTGGCGCTTTTTGAACGGCCTGTGAAACGGATTCTTCACGATCACCCTTGCGGCCGTCCCCGCCGACGCGGACCTCGCGCGCCCGCGCGGGCATTTTCAACCCTTCGGCGTGCGTCACCATGATCACGGCCACGCCCTCCTCGGCGTTGACGCGGGCGATCTCGGCCATGACCACGGCCGCGCTCTCGGGGTCCAGGGCCGAGGTGGGCTCGTCGAGCAACAGGGCCTTTGGCCCGAGCAACAGCGCGCGGATCAGGCACAAACGCTGCCGCTGGCCCACGGAGAGCGAAGCCGCCTGGGACGTGAGCGCCACGTCTGCGAGGCGAAAGCCGTGCAGCCTGGCGAGCAGGTCCTGGTCGCTTGGCCGTGGCAGCGAGGCGTTGGCCGCCAAGGTGAAGGGCACAAGCAAGTTCTCGCGCACCGAGACCGGAAACACCTGCGGCGTCTGCTGGATCAGGCAGACCGCGCGGCGAAGCTCGGGCGGGGCGTATTCGGCCAGCGGCCGACCCTGGAACAGGATCTCGCCGGACACGGGCTCTTCCAGACGGCACAGCAGGCGCAGCAGCGTGGATTTGCCCGCGCCCGAAGGCCCGCGCACCGCGTAATAGCCCCCGGCCTCGACGGCCAAGTCGAAGTCCGTGAAGAGGTCCGGCCCGCCTGGATGCGCGAAGCGCACCCTGCGGCATTCAAGAAGCGGCGTGCTCATATTCCTAGCATACCCTCGATGCGCTGCATGTCGAGCGACGATTCGAGCGCGTCCGCGAGGCGGTCCAGGGCCGCGTCCAGGCCGAAGGCCGCGCGGGCCCCGGCAGGCAGCGGCGCAAGCCCCTTGCGGCGGCGCAGGAAGTCGAGAAAGGCGTGGCGGTGGCCGTCGGCGTCGAACACGCCGTGCAGATAGGTGCCCAGCGTCAGGCCGTCGGCCGAGACGCGGCCAAGGCCCGCGTCCTCGGCGTACAACGGCCGCGAGGCCCCCCCGTCTGGAGCCGTTCCCCCCGAAGCGGTCTCTCCCAAAACGGTCTCACCGTGATGAATCTCGTACCCCGTGACCGCGCAGCCCGTGGTCAGGTCCGTGACCAAGCGCCGCGCCAGGGTCTTCTCGGCCGCGAGCACCGTGCGCACGTCCAAAAGCCCAAGGCCCGGCGAGACGCCGCGCGCGGATTCAAGGCCCAAGGGGTCGGCCACGCTCTGCCCGAGCATCTGGAAACCGCCGCAGATGCCCACGATCACGGTCTGGCCGCGAAGCGCGGCCACTGCCCCGGCCAGACCCGATTCGCGCAGCCGGTCGAGGTCGGCCAGGGTGTTCTTGGAGCCGGGCAGGATCACGCAGTCGGGCCGCCCCAGGTCGCGGCCGCGCGCCACGCGGCGAAGGCGCACGTCCGGCTCGGCGGCCAGGGCGTCGAGATCGGTGAAGTTCGAGATGTGCGCCAGGTCGGCCACGGCGACGTCCAGGGCGGCCCCCTCCTTCCCGGCAAGCGTCAGCCCTTGCTTGAAGGACACAGAATCCTCCTCGGGCAGGCCCAGGCCGGGCAGCCAGGGCACAACGCCGAGCACCTCGCGGCCGGTGTGCAGGCGCAAAAAGTCGAAGCCCCCGGCGAGCAGCGAGGCATCGCCCCTGAACTTGTTGAGCACGAACCCGGCCACAAGCGCGCGCTCCCATTCCTCCAGGCAATCCATGGTCCCGGCCAGCGAGGCGAAGGAGCCGCCCCGGTCGATGTCCGCGACGAGCAGCACTCGCGCCCCGGCGTGGCGGGCCATGGCCATGTTCACGATGTCGTGGGCCTTGAGGTTGACCTCGGCGGGCGAGCCCGCGCCCTCGACGACCATGACCCCGGCCGTGGCGGCCAGCTCGTCGTAGGCCGCGCGCGCGGCCGCGAAGGCCGTGGGCTTGTAGGCGACGTACTGGGCCACGCGCATCACGCCCACGGGCCTGCCCAGCACGATGACCTGCGAGCCGGTGTCGGAGCTGGGCTTGAGCAGCACCGGATTCATGCGCGCCTCGGGCTCGCGCCCGGCGGCCAGGGCCTGCGTCACCTGGGCGCGGCCCATCTCGCCGCCGTCCATGGTCACGAAGGAGTTGAGCGACATGTTCTGGGCCTTGAAGGGGCACGGCGAAAGCCCCTTGCGGGCGAATATCCGGCAAAGGCCCGCCGCGAGTACGCTCTTGCCCGCGTTGGAGCAGGTGCCCTGGACCATGATCGCGGGCGTACGGCGCGCCCTTGCGGCGCGGGCGCGCGCGGCCGGACGGAACACCTTGCCCAGGGCCTCGGCCAGCCGCTCGTTCTCGGCCTTTTGCCGCACGGCCAGCCGGAACCACGAGGCGTCAAGCCCCGCGAAGGTATCGCAGGCGCGGATGGCGATGCCGTGTTGCAAAAGCCGCTCGGCCAGGTCGCGCCCGTCAAGGCCCGGCGCGTTCAGGCGGCAAAGGACGAAATTCGCCTCGCCCGCAAAAACCTCGATCTCCGGGAAGGCCGCGAGCAGCCCCAGAAGATGCGCCTTGAACTCCTGCGCCACCGTGCGCGACCGCTGCTGAAACTCCAGGTCCGCCAGAGCGCGCGCCCCCACTGCCTGGGCGATGGTCGAGCACTGCCAGGGCGGCGAGATATCCGCCAGCTTCCGGATCAGGCCGGGCGCCGCGGCCGCAAGGCCCAGGCGCAGGCCCGGCACGGCGAATATCTTGGTCAACGAGAGGAGCACGACCATGTTTTCCGGCCGCTGCCCGGCCAGGCGCGGCAGATCGGCCGTGAAATCGGCAAAGGCCTCGTCGATGACGAAGAGCGAATCGGGGTGGGCCTGGGCGAGGCGGGCCAGTTCGCCCGGCGGGACGCTTGTGCCCGTGGGGTTGTTGGGCTGGCCCAGGAAGACCATGGCCGGGCCGTTTGCGAGCGCCTTCTCGATCAGGCCCGGGTCGAGGCGAAAGCCGTTCCCGGCCGAAAGGGGCACGTGCGTCACGTCGAGCCCGGCCAGCCGCGCGGCGCGCTCGTAGTCGCCGTAGGCGGGCACGGGGATCACGGCCCGCGCGTGGCCGCCCAGGCGCGGCAAGACGTACAGGATGTCGCTCACGCCGTTTCCGGCTAGGTATTCCTCCGCCCCGCCGCCGTGGAGCGCGGCCGCGGCCTCGCGCAGGGTCAGGGCCTCGGGGTCGGGATAGTGCACGGCCTGCGAGAGGCTGCCCGCGACCACGGAACGAAGCCACGCAGGCGGCCCGAGCGGGTTGATGCTGGCCGAGAAGTCGAGGATTTCCGATGGATTGCGACCAGCGCGCTGGGCCAGGGCCCGGATGTGGCCGCCGTGGGAGAAGGAGTGCTCGGGCATGCGGGGGTGGTAGCGCGAAGGGTGCTTGGACAGCAAGCCCAGACCGCTGAAAAAACGCCATCTGCTGCGTTGCTGCAAAAAATCCAGACCCTCGCGTATTGGCAATACGCGTCGGGCCTGGATTCTTCTTGCGCCTTGCATCTGGCACTTTTTGAGCGGTCTATGAAACCGGGAAGGGCAATCTAAAAACAGGGTCGCCTGGAGGGGGCTGAGCCCCTTGGACCCCGCGATTCGCAATGGAACCATCGTTGGCAAAGCCATCCCCGTGCGGCGGTGATACGCCCCGCACCCACGGACCGTTCAAATGGCGTCAGATGCAAGGCGCAAGAAAGCGCCGGTCCCGACGTGTATTGAACATACACGAGGGGCCGGCGCTTTCGCGGCAACGCCGCAGATGACGTCATTTCAACGGTCCGTCAGCAGACTATTTCCGGGCGTAAAGGTCGCTGGCCGCAGCCAGGGTCTTGCGCATGCGCTCGGCCAGGGCGTGGGGGTCCTGCAGATACCCCTCCTGGAGCATGGCCGACTCGTAGAGTTGCCAGGCGGCCAGCTCGATGAACGGGTCGTCGGCCTTTTTCGCGGCCACGGCGAGCAGGTCGCGGATCACCGGATGGCCGGTGTTGATCTCCATGGCCTTTTGCGGCAGCGACTCGTCCTTGGTGATGAGGCGCATGATCTTGTGCATGCCGGTGGTGGGCTGGCCGTCCGGAGCCACCAGGACCACGGGCGAATCCTTGAGGCGGCGCGACTCGCGCACCTCGGTGACGCGCTCGCCCAGCACCTCCTTCATGCGCGAAAGCAGCGCGGGCAGGGCCAGGGCCTGGTCCTCGGAAAGCTCGGCGGGCTTGTCCGACTCATCCCCGGCCTCGTCGGGCAGCTTCTCCAGAACGGCCACGTCAGCGCGCTCGGCAGGCGTGAGCGCCTTGCCCTTGAACTCGCCCACGCTCTCCATGACGAACTCGTCGATGGGCTCGTAGAGGTAGAGCACCTCCACGCCCTTGCGGCGCAGGAACTCGATCTGGGGATTGGCGGTCACGGCCTCGCGCGAGGGGCCGGAGATGTAGTGGATGTCTACTTGTCCTTCCTTCATGCGCGAGACGTACTCGTCGAGGGAGACGAGGCCCTTCTCGTCCTCGCAGGCCGAGGAGTTGAAGCGCAAAAGCTCGGAGAAGGCCTCGCGGTTCACGTAGTCGCTGTAGCCGAGCTTGAGGATCTTGCCGTGCTCGCGCCACAGGTCCGCGTAGGCCTCGGGCCTGTCCACGGCCGCCTTCTTCAGGTGCGAGAGCGCGTGCTTGGTCACGGCGTTGCTGATGGCACGCAAAACCCGGTTCTCCTGCAAGGTCTCGCGGGCCACGTTCAGGGGCAGGTCCTCGGAGTCCACCACGCCGCGCAAAAAGCCCAGGTACTCGGGCAGCACGTCCTTGTTGCCGTGCTGGATCAGCACGCGCCTGACGTAGAGGTCCACGCCCTGCTGGCCCTGGTACGAGCCGAGCAGCAGGTCGCGGTTGGCCTTGGGCGCGAAAAGCAGCGCGGTCCACTGGATGGGCGCGTCGGCCGTGACGTGGATGGTCTCAAGCGGGTCTTCGGTGTCGTAGGTCAGGTGCCTGTAGAATTCGGCGTACTGCTCGGGCTTGATCTGGAACTTGGGCTCGCGCCAGATGGCGGGCACGGTGTTCACGCGCTCGTCGTTGACGAAGATGGGGTGGCCCAGGAACCCGGAGTGGCGGGTGATTATCTCCTTAAGCCGCGCGGGATCGGCGTATTCCAGGTCCTCGTCGCGCAGCGCGATCTCGATGCTCGTGCCGCGCGGCGCGCCTTCAGCCTGAGCGATGGCGTATTCGCCCTTGCCGTCCGAGGTCCAGATCCAGGCGGGCTCGCCCTCGGCGAACGACCGGGTGGTGAGCTTCACCTCGCGCGCGACCATGAACACGGAATAAAAGCCCACGCCGAACTGGCCGATGATGGACTTGGCCTTCTCGGCGTCCGCGGTCTCGGCCAGGCGCGAGACGAACTCGCGGGTGCCGGAATGGGCGATGGTGCCGATGTTCGCGATCAGCTCGTCGCGGGTCATGCCGATGCCCGTGTCCGTGACGGTCAGGGTCTTGGCGTCCTTGTCCGCCCGGATGCGGATTTCAAGTGGCAGGTCGTCGAGACTTGCCCCGCGCAACTGCTCGATGCGCAGCTTGTCCAGGGCGTCCGAGGCGTTGGAGACCAGCTCGCGCAGGAATATCTCCTTGCTGGCGTAAAGCGAGTGGACCAGGATGTCGAGAAGCTGGCGCACCTCCGCCTTGAAGGCGAAGGAACCGGTTTCGGTGCTCATGCGGATGTCGTCCTCCTTGCGCGTGATGAAAAATCTCAATGGTCGGTCAAACAACAACGATACATAAGATGTTTCGTGTTCCTGGCAAGGGGTATGGGCGGCGAATCCGGCCTCATCGCCCCGGCCAGTCCTTGAAGCCCGGCCGCATGCGGGCTATCGTTCAAGCATGGAACGCATCCGGAATCGGCCGTGCGCCTGACCTTCTGGCTCTGGCTCACGCTCTTCTCGCTCGGCCAGGCCTGGCTCGTGGCCCTTTCCCTGATGCCGGGCGGCCGCGCCGCGCCGCTCTTCGCGCTGCTCTACGCCCTTTGCGTGCTCCTGGTCTGGCCGCTGGCCCGGTCCTTTCGCGTCAAGGGCCGGGCAGGGCTCATCCTGGCCGTGGGCCTGGGGCTGGCCTTTCGCGCGCTGTGGCTGCCCGCGCCCGTGGACGCCGACGTCTTTCGCTACGTCTGGGAAGGGCTGGTCCAGCTCGCCGGGGAAAACCCCTACCTCCTGGCCCCGGACGCGGCCGAGCTGACGCCCCTGGCCTTGGCCCATCCCGAGGTCTGGGGCGGCGTGTTCTGGCGCGAAATACCGGCCATCTATCCGCCGCTGCTCGAACTCGTCTTTCGCGGCGCGGCCGCGCTTTCGCCCGAGCCGTGGGCCATGAAGGCGGTCCTTGTCGTCTTCGACGCGGCCTGCCTCGCCCTCCTGGCGCTGCTCGTCCACGGCCGGGGCCTTCGGCCCGGACGCCTCCTCTACTGGGCGCTCAACCCCCTGGCCCTGCTCTTTCTCGCGGGCGACGCCCATGCCGAGTCCGTGCAGGTCTTCTTCCTGCTGCTCGGGCTCCTCTGCTTCGAGCGCGGCCGCGAGCGCTCGGGCTTCCTGGCGCTTGGCGCGGCAGTCATGAGCAAGTACCTGGCCCTGCCCGTCCTCCTCATGTGCCTGACACGCAAAAACCTGCGCCACGCATGGTGGGCGGCTCTGCCCCTGGCGGCCTTCCTGCCCTTCCTGGACGCCGGGGGCGGCATCTTCGCCGGGCTCGTCGCCTTCGGCGGCGGCCATCATTACAACGGCCTGCTGGCCGAAGCGCTGTGGCCGCTCCTGGGCCGCGGCACGCCGCTCGCCCTGGTCGCGATCCTCGCGCTCATGCTGGCCGCGATCTTTCTTTCGGTGCACGACCGGATGCGCTCGGCGTGGCTCTCCCTGGGCTGTGTCGTGCTATGCCTGCCCACGGTCCACCCCTGGTATCTCGCGCCCGTGGCCGTGCTCCTGCCGCTGTTCCCCTCGCGCGCCTGGCTGTGGCTGTGCGCGGGCATGGCCGTGACCTTGCCGGTGAACTGGATCACGGCCACGGGCGGGCTGCTCACCAACTGGCACTGGCTGACCGTGGCCGCGTACGCGCCCTTCGTGCTCCTCATCCTTCACGGCGTCTTTCGCGACGGCAGGATCGAGCGCTCGCGCCGCTTCTCTCCTCCAGGCACCCTTTCCGTCATCATCCCCACCCTGAACGAGGCCGAGCGCCTGCCCGAGTGCCTGCGCGCCGTACGTGCGGCTGGCTGCGTGGACGAGATCGTGGTCGCGGACGGCGGCTCAACGGACAAAACCCCTGAAGTGGCCGCAAGTTTCGGAGCCGTGGTCGTGTCCGGGCCAAGGGGCCGGGGAACGCAGATCGCGGCCGGGATACGCGCCGCCAAGGGCGACGTGCTGGTCGTGCTACATGCCGACTGCCTGCCCGAGCCGGGCGTGTTCGCGCGCATCAAAAAGGCGCTGGTCGAGAACCCGGCCGCGCCCGGCGGGGCCGTTGGCATGCGCTACGGCAATTCCTCGCCGCCCACGCGCCTGATCGCGGGCCTGAACAACCTGCGGGTGATTGCGGCGGGCATCGCCTTCGGCGACCAGATGCAGTTCGCGCGGCGCGAGGCCCTCAACCACGCTGGAGGCTTTCCCGAACTGCCGCTCATGGAGGACGTGGAGCTTTCGCTGCGCCTGAAGGAGATGGGGCCGTGCCTGTTTCTGCCGCGCGGGGTGACGGCCTCCGGCAGGCGCTGGAGGCGCGAGGGCTTTTTCGCCAACGTGGGACACGTGGTCGGGCTTCTGGCACGCTATCTGGCCGAGCGCAGGCTCGGCGTGATTCGCCCGGACGACGCCTATTACGAACAGTATTACGGTCCGGCCGCGGCCATGGAAAAGCGGCTGGGCGATCCGTGACGATTGCGCTCCATCTTCCCGTCAGTCTTGACGTTCGCGGCCCCCCGCCCTAGAAACGTCGGGAGTGCATCCATCTTGGGCGGCCGTTTGCAGGCGGGCGACACGCAACAGGTTGCCCGGCCGCCCTGAGCATCACAGGCCCAAGCGAGGCGTCGTGACCGCGAAGAAGCTGCTTTCCATCGCCGTGATCTCACGGGAATTGAACATCCCCGAGTCAACCCTGCACTATTGGAAGAACCGCTTCTCTGAATTCCTGCCAATTGTCGGGCGGGGGCGACAGCGCCGCTTCAGGCCGGAATCTTTGGATATTTTTCGCACCATCTCTGAAATGCTCAAGCTCGGCCACACCACCCGCGACGTCAAGGCCGAGCTTGCGACCCACTATCCGCTGAACATCGATCCGGCGCGCGAGGCCGTACCCGTCCATGGTCCGCAGCACCCTTCCGCCCCCTTGCAGCAGATGCAGCCGGTGCTGGAGGGCACGGCCCAGATCGCGGCCGCCGTGGGCCTGGAGATCGCCAAGGTCATCGGCGAGAAGCTGGGCGAGGCCATGCGCATGGCCAGCGGCGATGGCATCGGCGACCTCATCGACCGCCTCGACGCGGCCGACCGGGCCGTGGAACGCCAGACAAGGGAGATGGATGGGCTGAGACAGGCCAGCGGTTTTTGCGAGGCGCGGCTGGCCGACCAGGACGCCATCATCAGGGAATTGCGCGAGACCATCGCGACGCTGCGCGAGACGCCCGCCCTGCCGCCGCCCGAGAACTTGGCCGATGCGGCCGAGATCCAGAGCCTGCGCCAGGAGAACGAGGGGCTGCGCGAAAAGCTCTCGGTCCTGGAATCCGAACTGGTCCGCCTGCGCAAGGACCGCCGCGACCTGGAAAAATTCCTCTTGGAGAAGATTAACGCCATCAAGGGCTGAAAAGACGCCATCTGCCGCGTTGC